>NC_021506.1 GCF_000412695.1 Pseudomonas resinovorans NBRC 106553 | reverse complement strand
GCCCCGGGGGAGCTGCACGCCATCATCGGCCCCAATGGCGCCGGCAAATCGACCCTGATCGCGCAGATCGCCGGGGAGATCCGCCCGGACAAGGGGCGCATTTTTCTCAACGGCCAGGACATCACCGACGTACCCGCCCACCAGCGCCCGCGCCTGGGCCTGGCGCGAGCCTTCCAGGTCAGCCAGCTGTACCCGGAATTCACCCTGCTGGAAAACGTCGCGGTGGCGATCGCCGCCCGCGACGGCCAGACCTTCGGCCTATGGAAGCCGATGGCCAGCGACCAGAGCCTGCTGGCCCCCGCCGCCGACTACCTGGCGCGGGTGGGCCTGGAGGCCCGCGGCCATGCGCAAGTGAGCGCGTTGTCCCACGGCGAGCGCCGGCAACTGGAAATCGCCCTGGCCCTGGCCCAGGAAGCCTCGGTGCTGTTGCTGGACGAACCGATGGCAGGCATGGGCGCCCAGGAGTCGGCGCGCATGACCCAACTGTTGCTCGAACTCAAGGGCCGCTACGCGATCCTGCTGGTGGAGCACGACATGGACGCCGTGTTTGCGTTGGCCGACCGTATCACCGTGCTCGTCTATGGCCAGACCATCCTCACCGGCAGCGTCGAGCAGGTGCGCAACGACCCGCACGTACGCGCCGCCTACCTGGGAGAAGAACATGCTTGAAGTCAGGGGTTTGCAGGCCGGCTACGGCCTGAGCCAAGTGTTGTTCGACATGCACTTGAGCATCGAACAAGGCCAGGTGGTGTCGCTGATCGGCCGTAATGGCATGGGCAAGACCACCACCGTCAAATCGATCATGGGCCTGCTCAAGCCCAGCGCTGGCAGCGTGCTGATCCACGGCCGGGAAATGCGCGGCGCGCCGTCCTACCGCATCGCCCAGGCCGGGTTGGGTCTGGTGCCCGAAGGCCGGCGCGGCTTCGCCAGCCTGAGCGTGCGGGAAAACCTGCTGGCCACCGCCACACGGGGCAAGTGGGACCTGGCGCGGGTCTACCAGTTGTTTCCGCGTTTGCAGGAGCGCCAGGACCAGTTGTCCAAGACCCTTTCCGGCGGCGAGCAGCAAATGATGGTGGTGGCCCGCGCCCTGCTGACCAACCCGCAGTTGCTGATCCTCGACGAAGCCACCGAAGGCCTGGCACCGATCATCCGCGAAACCATCTGGAGCTGCCTGGCCAGCCTCAAGGCCGAAGGCGAAACCATTTTGGTGATCGACAAGAACCTCAAGGAAATGGCCCGCGTGGTGGACTGCCACCACATCATCGAAAAAGGCCGCCAGGTGTGGAGCGGCACCCCCGCCCAACTGGCCCAGGCGCCGCAGTTGTCACAGCGCTACCTGGGGGTGTGAACAGGGAGGCGGTGCCAAACATCACTCTTGAACTGTGGGGGGCTTGTGTGGGAGCGGGCCGGCCCGCGATGGCGGCTTCTAAGTTGCAAGAAACGTATCGCCTGTACCGGCCCCATCGCGGGCAGGACCCGCTCCCACTGGGGATGGCCAGCCCCTTCTCCCACCGAGCACTGCGCCTGCCACGGTGTTTACTGCAACGGCGAAAACGGCGCTGGCAGGTACACGGCCGAGTGCATGTCGCGCAGTTGCGGGCCTGAGTTTTCCGGGGGCCAGACGCCGTCCTGCACCGCGCGGGTACGCACGTCCAAGCGTTGTTCCAAGGAGGCATAAGGCCAGATGTGCAGGTAGCGCGGCAAGCGGCCATCGGTGGCATAAAACGCGGCGTACACCGGCGAGTAGCCAGGCCCGGTGCGTGGCCCCACGGCGTTTTCCCAGCCCTTGAGCGTCGGCGCCAGGCCGGCGGGCACCAGGTCGTAGACGCGCAATTCATAGAACGGCCCATGGCGCCCGGCAGCCAACGGTTGCAGGAAGGGAAACAGCGAATAGTTCTCCACCCGCATATCGGTGAGGTAAGCGTCGATGCCAAAGGCGTCGGCTGTGGCCAGGTAACGCTCGCGCTCGGCCTGGCGTGCGCCTTCGTCGGCAAAGCCGCGCAGCACCGTGATCTGGTTCAACGGGCCGATTTCCGAGGCCCAGCAGCCCATCAGCGTGCCCCCGGCCTGGGCCAAGCGCGGCTCAAGGCAGGCCATGGCCGGGGTGACGGTGCGCACGCGCACGGTAAAGGTCATCAATTCGTAAAGTTTCATCATTACCTCCTGCGCTCCCACAGGTTGTCGCGGCCCAAGTGGCTGAGGTGGGTGCAGCCCATCAGGTTGAGGGTTTGCACCAGTTCCTGGGTCAACAGATCCAGGGCCCGCCCGGCGCCCGCTTCGCCAGCCACGGCGACGCCGTAGAGGGTGGCGCGGCCCAGCAGCACGGCATCGGCGCCCAGGGCCAGGGCCTTGACGATGTCGCTGCCCCGGCGAATGCCGCCGTCCAGCAGCAGGCTGAGCCGGCCGCGGGCCTGGGGGGCGACGGCGGCCAGGGCGGCGAGGCTGCTCGGGGCGCCATCCAATTGCCGGCCGCCGTGGTTGGACACCACCACCCCATCGAGCCCCAGGGCAATGGCGCGCTCGACGTCCGCCGGGTGCAGCACGCCTTTGAGCAGCAGGCGTTCACCCCATTGGTCGCGTAGGCGCGCCAGTTTGTCCCAGTCGAGCAAGCTGTCCATCTGCCGGCCGATAAACGCCATCGAACCCAAGGCATTGCGTTCGTTGAGCGGCAGGTAAGGCTCCAGGTTGCCCATGCCCGGCAGCCCGGCCGGCCACATCACTTGCTGCAGCCAGCGCGGGTGGCGCAGCACGTCGAGCGTGTTGCGCCACGCCAACTGGCGCGGCTTGGCGAAATTGCGCCGGTCCCACTCGCGGTTGCCCAGCACCATGGCATCGCAGGTCAACAGCAGGGTGCGGCTGCCCACGGCAGCGGCGCGGCGCAGCAGGTCGTTTTGCACACGGGGGTCGCCCATGGCGTAGAGCTGGAACCACAGGTTCACTTCTGGCACCGCCGCCACCAATGCCTCAAGGGAAGTATTGGCAGCGGTGCTCAGGCAAAACGGCAAGCCTCGGGCCGTGGCCGCCCGGGCCAGGTGAATGTCGGCATCGCGGTGCAGTAAGCCGTTGTAGCCGGTCGGCCCGATCAGCAGGGGCACGGGCAACACCCGCCCCAGCACGGCCCGCGCCGTGGCGGGCGGATGGCACGGCACCATGGCGCGGGCGTGCAGGCCATAGGCGCTGAACCCATCGAGGTTGTCGGTGAGGGTCAGTTCATCCTGCGCCCCGCCGCTCAGGTATTCCCAGGCGAAATACGGCAGGCGCCGGCGGGCCATGTCGGCCAGTTCGGCAACGCTGTGGACCCGACTCAAGTCGCGGCCCCGGTAAAAACGACGCATAGGCAATCCTTGGAGGGCGGCGTAAACGCGCCGCGAAAAAAAGCCCGGCAAGAGTGGCCCGGGCGAAGGAAACCGGTGAAGCACGAGGCTGCCCGATGCGCGGGCAGCACCGGAGCTGTCAGAACTTCCAGGTGTAGGTGGTAATCAGGCGGTTTTCCTCATAGTCCGCGCCCGAGGCCTTGCCGTTGCCGTAGCGGGTTTTCACGTCGATGCGCCGCCATTCAAACCCCACGTCCTTGAGTGGCCCGCTTTGCACCACATAACCAAGGACGATGTTGCGTTCACTCTCGACGTTTTGGTCCAGGTCGTTGCGGCCACGGTCCACGCCGCTGCCACGCAGGTAGCGGGTCATGAATTTGAGCCCCGGCAAGCCCATGCCGGCGAAGTTGTAGTCATAGCGCAATTGCCAGGAACTCTCGTTGGGCTTGACGAACGCCACCGTGGACCAGTTGACCAGGTACGGCTGCGGCGCGTAGCCGTTGAGGGTCGGGAAGGAGGAGTCGCCGAGCATGCGCTGATAGCCGACACCCAAGGCATGGGCGCCCTTTTTCAGGGTGGTCCTAAAAGCCTCTGCAGGGCGCTTTCCAACACCTTGGGATCCCGCACACCCAAAATCAGCACGAACTCATCGCCTCCCAAACGGGCTACGGTATCTTCGATACGCATACTATGTTTCAGGCGATCAGCCACCGCCACTAACAGACGATCACCTATCTCGTGGCCATAGCGGTCGTTAATCTGCTTAAACCCATCGAGATCAAGCACGCCCACGGCAACCGTGCTGGGCTGGCTCTTTGCTTTGACAATAGCCTGATCAAGCGCTTTGGACAGCAAAAAACGATTTGGAAGACCCGTCAGCTCGTCGTGCTCAGCCTGCCATTGCAAGGTTTCCAGAAACTTCCGCTTTTCGGTCACATCGAAACGAATGGAAACGTATTTCTGCACCCGCTGGCTGGCATCATCGTACATGGGTACAATGGTGCTCTCTACCCAATACAGGCTGCCATCCTTTTTACGGTTGCAAATTTCACCTTTCCATACCTGCCCACGTGAAACTTTTTTCCACATATCAATAAAGAACTCAGGGGGATGCTGCCCTGAGTTTAGTATGCGGTGGTTTTGCCCAATCAACTCCTGTGCGCTATAGCCAGAAATATCACAGAACTGTTCATTGACATAGGTGATTATTCCGGATTTATCGGTTTCCGAGAAAATAGCTGCCGCATCCACCGCTGCACGGTATATTGCACTCATATATAAACCTAATTCACCAAAATAGTCATAAGTTCATTACCTGTTGAACCGTTCAACCAACGAGTTTAAACCACGGGATGTACTTTCAAGTTCGCGGCCACGAATCACGGCGGAGTTAGCATTCTTCGCTGTTCTCTCAACCGTTCCCGCTACGTTATTAATCTGCCGAGCAATATCTTCAGCGACACTAGCCTGCTCTTCTGAAGCGGCTGCCATTTGCTGGCTCATACCACTGATCCGTTCAACAGCATCGCGAATGCCTTGGAGAGCACACTGCGCCTCTATAACTTGCTGTACACCGTGGTCGGCCTCGCGAATACCGAGTTTGGCAATGCTCACAGCCTCATCTGCGCCTTTTTTAAGGGTTTCAATGACGTTTTGAATTTGTTGAGTCGATACGCGGGTTTTAGCGGCCAAGGCCCGGACTTCATCAGCTACTACCGCAAAACCACGACCCTGCTCACCAGCCCTAGCCGCTTCAATTGCAGCGTTGAGAGCGAGTAGGTTGGTTTGATCAGCAATGGCTTGAATCACCCCCGCAGCAGCCATAATTTGCTGGGTTTCATTGGCAAGGTAATCCACAGCAGTGCTGATATTCGTGACGGTACTGGCCAGCAACTGAATGGCCTCACGGGAAGTACCGGCGACTTTATCACCTTGTTCAGCCAGTTCATTTGCTGCTTGCGCTTCCATGGCGGTTTTTTGAACATGCCCTGCCACTTCGTTGATTGAGGCCGCCATCTCCGTCATGGCGGCTGCCGTCATGTCCGTTTCCGCTCGCTGCTCCAGCAAGGCATTTTCAGTTTGGTTCGAGAGTAAGGAGGAATGCGCAGCGCCTTCAGCCACTTGGCTGGCCAGATCGCTTAGCCGAGTCAGTGCGGTTTTAAGGCGTGCATCCTCACTAATCAATATCATAAACTCGTCATTCACATAGGAAATATTCCCATTCGTATCCGTAGCAGAGATCAATCGCTGCTGGACTGGAAATATTTGTTCAACGGTTGTGACAGGCAGGTTCGAGCGCAAGATGAGTCTCCATGAGCAATAATGGCATTATGACATAAGGCGTGACTAACGGGTCATGCGAAATAAAGGGAAATCACAGAGCACTGAGATGTTTGTACGCTAAGCCATGGTTCTCAGCTGCAACCATTATCTGACACTGGTGACTTCGGTTGAAGTCCCCCCTGCCAGTGCGAATAAGGGGTCATGCCGAGATAAGGCAAAAAATAGGGCATTTACAATGCAAGTAATTGATTTATAAGGGATCGTGTAACTTATAAGTTTTCCTGAAGGCTGGCCAAGATCTCGGCTAATCCGACCCTACAGTTGGCGTTGCCTCTGGAGTTTTCAATTTTGACCAGTAATTACCGAGCAAAATGAGTGAATTTCCCTTTATCTCGGCATTACCCCTACTTCAACTGGACGCTCGCAACGGCCTAGGTTGGGTTTTGGTTCCACTGCTCCCCAAAGCCATGAAGAGAGCAGCGGAACAGGAAATGCACTAAGCCAAGTCGGCTTAGCGTTCGTTTGTTGGGTAGCCAGACGCGGTCACCCGCGCCCAGCCCCCGAAGAACTGAGCGTGCTGCCTGTCAGCGCGTCACGCGCTTACTTGCCATCTACGCTGGTTCACCTCGACTGTGATATGCACCAGCTCTTCATGAATACTCAGCTGTTGCCGGAAGTAATCCGGCTCGGCGGCATCCATGACGGCGAGCGAAAGGATGCAGGCGTACTTCCCCTTGCCCACACGCCAGACGTGTAGGTCGGTGATGGTAGCCCGGATGGGGCTGGCCTCGATGACCTCCCGGATTTCCGCGATCACCGGGACATCCATCTCGGCATCGAGCAGTACGCGCCCGGTGTCACGCAGCAATCCAGAGGCCCAGATCGCGACCAGCCCGGCGCCGACGATCCCCATCACCGGGTCGAGCCAACTCGCGCCCCAGAATTTACCCCCTATCAGCGCCAGGATGGCGAGCACCGACGTCGCGGCGTCGGCCACTACGTGCAAATAGGCGGAACGCAGATTTAGGTCGTGATGATGGTCATGACCGCCATGCTCATGGTGATGGCCGTGTTCGTGGTGGTGGGCATGGCCATCCTTAAGTAGCCACGCACAGGCAAGGTTGACCAGCAGACCGACCCCAGCAATCGCGATGGTTTGATCGTAGTGGATCGGTGTCGGTGAGATCAGCCGCTCAACCGACTGGTAGAGCATTAACCCGGCAACACCAATGAGGAAGATTGCACTGGTGTAGCCGCCCAGCACCTCGATCTTCCATGTGCCAAAGGCGAATCGCGCATCGTGGGCGAAGCGCCGGGCTGCTGAATAAGCCAGCACCGATAGGCCGAGAGCCAAAGCGTGTGAGCTCATGTGCCAGCCATCGGCCAAGAGCGCCATCGAATTGTACAACCAGCCGCCGACTATCTCGACAAGCATCATCGCTGCTGTCAGAAACACGGCCCAGCGGGTATTTCTTTCGGCCAGCGGATTACCCTCATCGAAGACATGAGAGTGGTGCCAGCGCTCAACAAGGCCGGAAGATTGCATTTGAAGTGCCTTTCGAACAATAAGTTCATATACTATACCCCAGTATACTTTCAGCTAGTCAAGGTGACGCATGGCCCATACGACCAAATCGCAAAAACTGCTGCTGACCCGCGTACGACGCATCAAGGGTCAGGCGGAAGCGTTGGAAAAGGCGCTGGAACAAGAAGCCGAGTGCGCGGCGATTCTTCAGCAGATCGCTGCGATCAGGGGCGCGATCAACGGGCTGATGGCAGAGGTGCTAGAGGGGCATATCCGCGAACACCTGGGTGCGGATAACATTTCCCCCCAACAGCGCAGCGATGACTTGGAGCAGGTGGTCGGTGTATTGCGCTCCTACCTGAAGTAATACAGGGCACGCGTACGATTTTTTCCGAATTCTGCGGGCTTCCCATTGACAAAAAAGGTCGGGGTGCCACGAATCCCAACGGCCTTGACGTCCTGCATGTCCGTTTCAAGCACGGCGTTGACGCTAGGCGTATGCATGTCCTGGCGGGCCTGCTCCAAGTTCAAACCGACGCGCTCGGCAGCAGCCCATGCCTGCGTGACTTTGGGGTCGTCGTGCCAACCGGGCTGGGCCTCCAGCACGGCCTCCAGCACTTTTTCATGAAGATTTTGCTTACGCGCCGCCTCCAGCATCCGTGATACCTCTTCGGAGCCCTGATGGAATAGCACATAGCGCAGCACCAAACGCACATCTTCCGGGTTCTCGGCGAGTATCTGCTTCACATAGGGATGGAATGCGCGGCATGCTTCGCAGGAAGGATCGAAGAATTCGACGATGGTCACTGGAGCCTGCGCCGGACCAAATACTGGTGAGTGGAAGCGAACCAGTTGGCCGCCGTTCTGTTTGGGTTGTGTCCCGGTCTCTTGGGCGGTCGAACCGGGAGCCTGGGCCTGTTGAGGCGACTGCGACGGGGAATAGAAGAATGCGGCGGCAGCAAACACGGCCAGGACCACGACACTGGTGATCAAGACCACGGAACGGCGATTCATGGGGTGGTTCTCCGACGGATAATAATGAGCAGGATGGCAATAATGATAAAAGCAAACAAGGCGAGTGCCGGCAGTGGCACGACGCCAAAGAGGGTCATCCCGGCGCCTGAGCAGGATGGACCGGTGGCCGTGCAGGGCTGGATCGGCTGTGGAATCAGCCCTGCATAGAGCAGCGTATGAACAAATGCCAGCGCCGCACCGATAACGGTCAGCGGTAGGGCATAACGCCAGACTGTGAAATCCGAGCGGTAGCAGGCGATGGCCAGGATCACCGTCAGCGGAAACATGAAGGCTCGCTGGAACCAGCACAGCACGCAGGGTGCCTGGCCCATCACCTCGCCAATGAACAGCGCGGACAAGGTCGATATCAGTGCGACCAGCCAGGTTAGCAGCAGGAGATTCCAGGTCATGCCTGAAGGTTGAGGATTCATCTCGGTTAGCTCCTGGCGGTGAAGAACACTTGCGTCAGACCCGCCATCCGGTTTTTTCGAAACACCATGCTTCCTCTTGTCGGCAATACTTGTTAGGAGCTTTGTAGACCTTCGCCCACCGCCACAAAGCGAAAAGCAACCAGGCAGCCCGCTGCGCAACCAGCCTCAACGCTGGGTTAAATCCGATGCCAGTGCGAGAATGTCGCCCTTGCGCAACAAGGGAAGATATCAGATGTCGCGGGACTGGCTGGAAGAACACCAGATAGCATTTTATTTCGCGGCGGTGGTGGCCGCTGCCATTGCAGGCCTGAGCTCTGCGCAATTCACCGGTGTGGCGGCCATGGCCATCACACCGGCTATTGCCGTGCTGATGTATGCCATGTTTCTGCAGATTCCTTTTTTGGAGCTGCGAGAAGCTTTTGCCAACCGCCGCTTCGTCGGTGCCTTGTTGCTGGCCAACTTCCTGTTGGTTCCATTAATGGTGTGGTTGGTGACGTGGCCGCTCTCATCGAACCAGGCCTTGTTGGTCGGCGCGCTGCTTGTCCTGCTGACGCCTTGTATCGATTACGTGGTGGTCTTCACCCACCTGGGCAAAGGGGACTCTCGTCTGGTGCTCGCGGCGACGCCATTGCTGCTGTTGCTCCAGCTTCTGCTGCTACCCCTCTACTTGCAGCTAATCCTTGGTTCCCAAGCAGGCACAGTGATCGAGCTGTGGCCCTTCGCAGAAGCCTTTCTGTTACTGATAGTCCTACCCTTGGTAGCGGCTGTGCTCACCGAATCTGGCGGGCGCCGATCTCTGCTGGTTCGCGCATGGAGCGCAGGTTGGGCCTGGCTGCCAGTACCTGCAATGGCCCTGGTTCTAATCGTGGTGGTGGGTTCGCAGATCGAGGCCGTCGTGTACCAACTCGACATCCTGGCGCCGTTGCTTCCGGTATACGGAGCGTTTCTACTACTCGCTCCCGCCCTCGGCGTACTCAGCTCCTGGCTATTTGGCTTGGAGGCATCTGCCGCACGGGCTGTGGCCTTTAGCTCAGGCACTCGCAACTCGCTTGTAGTGCTTCCCCTGGCCCTAGCGCTCCCGGAGTCCATTCGCGCGCTGGCCGCGGCGGCTGTGATCACTCAGACACTCGTAGAACTGATTGGTGAATTGATCTACTTACGGGCGATTCCAGCCATCGTCGGGAACAGGTGAGCCTGAGCGAAATCGGCGAGAGCGCTCATGCCTCGTGCTGTGGAGCAAGATTGATCAACGGCGCAATGATGAGCTGAGCAGTGCGAGCCCAGGAAACCAGCGCCTCAAGATCCGTCTGCAGAGATTCGGCTTCTGCCCAGATACAAGCACTCTCGGCAGGCACCGTAAGAGCGATGCTCTCAACCATCGTCAGAGCCATCGCATGCAATCTCAGCAGCTCGTCGCGAATGGCGGTGGTTCCACCCAGTTCCAACAAGCAGGCGTCCAATCGATCAACCAGCCGGAGCAGTTGAGAGGTGTCGAAGCCGTCGCGCAGGTTTTCCAACGCCACCGCATCGACTTCGCCGTACGGTGTAACGCGAAAGGATGCGGGAGGAACATTGATCATGTAGTTTTCTCGGTATCTAGCTGGCGAGGTGTGATCACCCGCAGCGAGCCGGCAGCTTGTTGGAACACCGAGTCCTTGATCCAGGGCTCCGGTGGCCGGTTGAGCTTGAGGCTGAACTCGCCGAAGCGCTTGACGTTGCTGGTTAGATAGGGACTGAGGAACGACACGTCCTCATCGGTGAACTGCCAGCCCTCGCGGGCCAGCTTCTGCAGGATGCGCATCATGTCCACAGTGTTCTGCAGGATCACGGACGAGGCCACCATGTCGTTGTAGCGCAGCCGCTTCTGCTGCTCATCCGGATCGTTTTCGGCAATCACATCACCGCCGAAGGACAACCACTTGGAGAATCCGTTGTAGGACTCGATCTTGTTGGTGTTCGCGGTGACTTCCTGGCGCAACTCGCGGCTGCCGATCCAGTTGAGCAGGAAGATCGTGCGGATCACGCTGCCCAGTGCCTGGGCCGCATGGTAGAGCTTGTTGCGCCGACTATAGGAGCCGAGTTTTCGCAGCAGCATAGGCGAGGAGATTTTGCCGGCCTGGATGGACAGCGCGACCTGCATCAGATCTTGCCAGTGAGTTTCGATCGAGTGCCAGTCGGCAGTGTCGGTGAACAGGCGGTTGATATGCTTGTACGACGCACCGCGATCCGGCCTGCACATCACCAGGTCACGCCAGTTGCGGATACGCGGCATCAGGTTGATGCCCAGCAGATGGGTGAAGGCAAAGACTGTCGCCGATTGCCCCTGAGTATCTGAATACACAGTGTCTGCCTCGACACTGAGATCAGCCTTTAGCAGCCCCTCAATTACGTAAATCGCCTCCCATATGCCAGGTGGGATGAAGTGCTGGAATACAGCGATGTAGTTGTTGGCCACGTGCCGATAGGCCACGGCACCCATCTTGCGGTAGCGGAAGTGATAGCCGGCCAGCAGGTTGTCATCATAGAAGTCGAACTGCGTGCCGTCCGCTGCGACCGCCTTGCCATCGCCCCAGAGCTTAGGCAGATCAAGCTGCAGATAGAGTTCCACCAGCTCGCGGTTAGCCTTGTCCAGCTTCTCCAATGCTAGGTGGCGGCGATTCGTATAGGACAGCATGTGTGGCGTGACGTTACCGGCCAGATGCCGCGCGGCCTGGTTGGGGCCGAGATTGCAGCCCATGGCGAAGATGGTCATCAGATAGCGCTCGGCAGGCTCTTTGAGCTTCGGCTCGTTACCGGACATGGGACCGAAATGCCGCGTGAACTGAATCCAGTGCTCGATGTTGGCCATGATGTCGAGCACGTGCCTGGCCGGCATGCGCTGCATAAGCGCCGTCTGTAGTGAGATGGCCGAAGGTGGGGTGTCTCGCGCCGTTACTCGGCGCAACACCGGTTCTCCGGCTTCGTTAATCGATACGTCCCCTCGGCAAGATGGGAATTTGTCGTCCAGTTGTTGCGCGGTTTCCTCCAGCTGAGTCTGGAGGGAGGCAACAAACTCCTTGGCCGTGCATGGCAGCCCGACCTTTTCGCAGTAGGCCGGTAGTCGCTGGAGACATTCCTCCCAGGGCAGCAACTGCTTGCGGTAGTCGGCGAAGGATTCCGACCCCTGTACACACATGTCACCCGATCGCAGCTCGCTGGCCAGGTAGGAGAATACACAAACTTCTAGATAGCGCCGGTTGGTCGGTGGCCCCTCACTGGCAGGACGGCGAACGACCTTGACCCAGCGCTCCGACGCAAACGACAAGTCGACGTGCTCGTCGATCCATTCGCGGTGTAGATTCTCGCTGTCCTGGATCAGTTGAAGAGCCTGAACCAGCGATCGATCCTGAGTCGTGGGCTCCAGTTGAAGAAGGTGGCTTAGACGGAACAATAACGAGCGATGGGACTTGAAGTGCTTCCAGATCAGCGGCAGGTAGTTATTACCGCCGGTAGCCTGTACTTCGGCGCAAGTCTCACGCAACCGATCCAGATTGCCACCGGGGGAGAGGTATTCCCGAATTAGACTGCCAGCCTCCTGGTCATCCGGTTCTTGAACCAGAATCTGCACCACGCCATCCAGGGTCGCCACCAACTGCTCCAGCTTCTGGCGTTGCCGCGCCTGGATTTGCTCCAACTCCTCCTTGGCGCGTTTATGGATCGTCGAAATCCGTCGGATGAACATCTCGGCCAAGTGATCCCGGGTCCGCACGCGCATGCGGTAGATTAAGGCCAACATCAGCGTGTAGCGCTTCGGCAGTAAGCAGTCCTTCAACTCGGCTACGTCCGACGCCGCGGCTTGGGCAGCGAAGTGACGGATCTTGGTGTCGACTATTCCTTCAAAAATGGCACCCAGATCCCCGAAGCTCTCTAGCCAAGCCAGATGATCGATCAGTACCTCCAAGTGCTTGCGAGATGGCTTCTTGGGCGCCTGCTTCAGCGCATTGAAGTCGCTCTGGCGTCGGCCGAAGTCAGTATCGAGCAGATCCTTTAGCTTGTGGATCACCTCGACTGGCGTTCTGGTTACTACAAGGTTGAATATTGCCTCTTGGGATTCGGCATGAATTCGCTCAGCAAGATCATTCAGGGTCGAGTACGCAGGGAGCTCATAATCCTGGCGGATCAGCTCTTCGATTACGGAGTTGATGATGTCGGCGCGCTGGTCAAGCACAAACGACATCGCTTTGGCATGCCGCTCGGCGAGCTCCATGGCATCGGAGCCGTAGAATGCCGTCACACCGAGGCGAGCTCGGATCGCGTTCATGTGGCGATATTGCTGGAACCACTTGTATTCCGCGAGTTTCACCTTGCTACGCTGACCCAACTCTCCGCGAATGAAGTCCACCAGTTGATTAGGTACGTCGGTGATATCAGGAAAATATCGGAGCACCTGAAAGGTCTTGAGGAGAACGGCGAGATTGAGGTGAAAGGGGGCCTTGGACTTGCTTCGTACCCACTTAATCTCATCATCTGAGAACGAAAAATCACGTTGCAGCTCAGCTTTTGAATACGCCTTTGGCAGAGTGGGATACGCCGTACGCTCTAATGAAGCCATAGGAACTCCTTTTCTGAGGAGTCAGAAAAGATAGTCCACGATCAGAGGCTGTGCGGTCTATTTGGTAAACTTTCTTGGCGTCAACACGTTACGAGCGAAGTGAGTGAATTTTCCCTTTATCTCGGCATGACCCCTTTTGCGGACAGATGAGTTTTGGTTTTGCGTCAGCGGACTGTGGGTGTGCCCTGAGCCAGCTCTTCCTGGAAGGGAAGAAGCCTGCATACCCCGGACGAGGCAGGCCGCGGGCCTCGAAATCAAGGGCTGCATCGTCAAGACGGTGACTTGCTCATCGCGGCAAGACAGCAAAAAGCCCAGCACTTCTGCTGGGCTTTTTGCTGTTCAGGGGCGCTTGCTAGAACAACCTCGAATCAGGGGTGAAAAGCTCAACCTGAATAGTCGCGCTCTGTGCTTCTGGGTGCCGAGGGTTGAACAGGTAGTTCACCGTGCTCGGTATGATAGCGCTGGGCACTGGCAGTAGCAGTGCGTTGCACTCATCAAGGAACTGGTTACCAATGCCTCTGGTGAGCTCGGTCTCTGCCGACCAACCAGCCGGCAAAGTGGGCATCTGGGCTTGTGATACAGAGTCAGGCACTTCGATACGGAGAAGCTGCATCGTCGCGGGAAAATCCTCTGGATCAATTTCCAGATGAACAAGCACCTCGAGCATTGCTCCCGGCGGGCTGGTCGCGGTGTAGACGACCGGTCTGCCGGCCTGGTGCCAACGGCCGCTCACGCGCAAGCCGCCTGTCCCGCTCAAGTCAGCATATGAGCTGATCCGCCACAGAATCACAGAGCGAAGCCTTCGGCGATTTGCAGCAGCATCTCTTCAACCTGGCTTGTGCCTTGCTGAGTTGTGAGCAGTTGCATGGGCGTCAACCCAGAGAATCGTTCCTTGGGCTTGGAGAGCCATCGCTTGGCCTTGTCGGCGTCCCCAAAGATAGCCTCGGCCATCGCGGTGATGTGCGCCGATCGGAAGAGCCGGTCGCTTTCCTCGACAGTGAGGGGCTGATCGCGCTCGATCCGGTTTTTCAGGGTGCGCAGCGGGATAATCTGGTCTCGCTCCAGCGGGGTAACCACACCCTCTTCAGTGAGCCTCATTAACCGCGCTGCGGAAAAGCCATGGCTGATTCTGGTGTGAATCTCGAAGTCGCTGGCAGACTCTGGGATCTCCAGCAGTATTTGTAAGCGCGCACGGTAAGCTGAATACCCGTGGTCGCGTAGGACTTCAGCAAGCATGATGGTTCTCCTATCCGGCGTTTCCCGGTTAGTATGCGGGAAACGCCGGAGGATGCAAGCTTACCGTTTGGGTGGCCCGGCTGGCGGTCGCCTGCCGGTGGGGATGTGGCGGTCACTTTCAACCCATCCAGGATGATGCTCGAGGAGCGCCTTAGGTGGGTCGGTCTACTGGCTGCGTTGGCCAAACATGTCTGCTTGTTGGTTCGCTGGATCTGTTTTCGGCGTGTTCAGCGGGTGGCCTAGCTGCCGGCGCACCTCGGCGAGCCACGCCTTGTAGGGGGTATTTTTTCGTGCTCCCCAAGGGTATGCCTCGGCCAGCGCCTTTCGGAGGGCCTGCTTGTCGCTTCGCCCTATGCGGCGAATTACCTCCCCAACAATCGGTGCTGCTCGATCTGCCCAGGACATGCCCTTTCCCTCAGCTGTCACGGCTGATGCGCCTCAGGCTGAAACTGAGCGACGTAGCCGAGCACGGCAGCAACCCGCAGGCCCGTCGCACTGCCCTTGTCGGTGCACTCGCGGTAGGCTTGGCCGCTCTGGACGATTTCGCCCAGCAGCTCGGCCGCGTCGTCCAGGTACTTCTCGGTTTCGTTGGTGTGCTCAATGAGCCGTTGGTGAGCCTGTTGCGACTCAACATGGCGCCGGGCCATGGCCTGGACGATTTCGAGCAAGCGATCGGTGCCAATTTCATCGGTATCGCCCAGGCAGTAGCGGTCGCCCACCTCCTGAGTACATTGGCAATCGTCGGTAAGTGCTTCCGAACTACCGACCCACCCGCAGAGAGTGCACTCGGAGGCATAGTAGCTCCCCTCTAGCGGCTTCTGCCCGATGCAGGATGGTATGCGTTCCTTCTTCTCAACGTTGCTCATGGCTGATTTCCTCGTTCAATTTGGCGATGGCCTCAGCATCTCACGAGGCCTCGGAAACCCAAGTACATCCCTGTTCAGCGATGCGTTGTGATCAGGACTTGGCAGGGAAAGGAGGGATATTTTTTCCTTTCGGGTCAGCCGCGGCATTCCACGACCACCACCCTGCCCCGCCGTACTCCCGATTGTACCAAGCCGTTTTGACGGCCTTCCGTTCCAGGTAGGCAGGTGTGCTCATGCCGAACACTTCCAGGGGGCAGTCCTTACCGGGGAGCCCGCAGAATCCGGAAAATAACGTACGCTAAGGATGAGGGTGTCCCGGATTATGTGTAAACGGGATTTCTATTAATCCTGCATCAATCGATCTTCGAACTGGATACTGAAGCGATTCAGAGCCGCTTTCCAGTCCCGTATCGGCATCGTCCACTTCTTGCTGATGTTGTTCAGCGCCAGATAAAACAGCTTGCTCACGGCCTCGTCAGTTGGGAACGAGGCCCGGGTCTTGATCACCTTGCGCAAACTCATGTTGATCGATTCGATGGCGTTGGTGGTGTAGATCACCTTGCGGATCTCGGCCGGATGGTCGAAGAACGGGATAACCCGTGCCCAGTTACGCCGCCAGGACAGGCCGATTGACTGGTACTGACCACCCCACTTTTCTTCAAACTCCGTCAGCCGTTGCTCGGCCAGTTCGACCGTCGCCGAGGTGTAGACCAGCTTCAGATCGGCGGCCACTTCCTTGCGCGCTTTCCAGGACACGAAGTTCAGGCTGTTGCGCACCATGTGCACGATACACAACTGCACGCAGGCTTTCGGATAGACCGTTTCGATCGCCTCGGGGAAGCCCTTGAGGCCGTCCACGCAGGCGATAAAAATGTCCTGCACGCCACGGTTCTTCAGCTCGGTGACTACCTGCAACCAGAACTTGGCACCCTCGGTTTGGGCGATCCACAGCCCCAGCACTTCCTTGTGCCCGTCCATATTGACCCCGATAGCCAGGTACACCGCCTTGGTCCGCACCGCGCCGGCATCGCGCACTTTGACGTGGATGCAGTCCAGATAAAGGATCGGGTACAGCGGATCGAGTGGACGGCCCTGCCAGAGCTTCACCTCGTCGCTTACCGCGTCCGTGACGGTCGAGATGAGGGTTGGGGAGACCTCGGTGCCGTACATCTCCTCCAGGTGCCCCTGGATCTCTCGTACGCTCAGGCCGCGGGCGTACAGCGAGATGATCTTGTCGTCGAAGCCCGTCCAGCGGGTTTGCTGCTTGGCCACCAGCTGCGGCTCGAACAGCGCCTGGCGGTCACGAGGGATGGCCAGCGGCAGTTCGCCGAAATCGCCCTTGAGGGTTTTGTCGCTGTGACCGTTACGGGCATTACCGCCGGCGTTGAAGATCGATCCACTCTTGCCATGCCCAGGTGCTCGGTCATCTCGGCTTCCAGCGCACGCTCGACCAGCATCTTGGTGAGCTGGCTTGAGCAGGCCGTTTTCGCCAATCAAATCTTCCGGTTTCTTGTAATTGACCAGCAGGCTGTCGGCGAGCTTAACGAGTTCAGGGTCGGGCTTCGCTCGCTTGGTGCGTTTTACTACGGTCATGGGTACTCCTTGAGGCTGGCAGTCTCCTGCCAAATGACCGTTTACACAAAGTTAAAAACACCCTCCTCAGGATGGCCTGAGGAAGTCCTTTCTCGGGAAAAAGAGCCCAGCAGCCGAGCGGGTTACAGCGCATCAATTCCGCGAAGCTGGGGCTTTTCAGAGTTTCCCTAAAGACGGAACATGTGCATCAGACGCTGAAGTTGGCTTGCCAGAGAAGCCAATTGCGTACTGGTGGCAACATTCTGACGTGAGGCTTCGCTAGTTTTTTCGGCAATCTGGCTTACGTTGGTAACGTTACGGCTGATCTCCTCCGCGACAGAGCTTTGCTCCTCAGCTGCAGAAGCAATCATGGCATTCATGTCATTAATGGTCGCCACAGCATTACTGATTTGCTCCAGCATATGGCCTGCACTGGCAACCTGCTGCTTACCAGCTTGTGCTTTGCTGCAACTGCTTTCCATGACAGCAACAGCACGATTTGCGCCGCTCTGCAGCTTTTCAATCATGGCCTGAATTTCGTTGGCTGACTGTTGCGTGCGCGAAGCAAGCGAGCGCACCTCATCCGCGACAACAGCAAAGCCTCGTCCGTGCTCACCAGCATGTGCAGCTTCAATAGCCGCGTTAAGGGCAAGCAGGTTGGTTTGTTCGGTAATGCTTCGAATGACATCCACTACAGAGCTAATACCAGCACTGTCTGCCTCAAGCTCATGAATCACAGTGGCAGCGTGTTCAACTTCACTGGCGAGGCTGTCAATAGAAGCGATTGTTTGATGAACCACGCGCATGCCGCTTTCAGACTGCTGATCGGCCTCCTGTGCCGCCCGTGCCGCACTGGCAGCGTTCCCCGCTACGTCCTGAACAGTAGCGGACATTTCGTTCATCGCAGTAGCTATCAGGTCTGTCTCCAGCTGCTGGCGGCGGATACCGTCACTGGTTTGACTACTTGCCTGGGCCGTCTGCTCAGCTGCAGCTGCCAGTTGCTCCACGGCACCTGCCAACTCTTGAAAGGTGTGGTGAAAACGCGAAGCCATTTCATTGAATGCGCTAGATATTTCGCCCAGCTCATCACGCCCCTGATAGGTAACTCGATAGCCCAAATTGCCATCAGCGAGCTGCTGACCGCCGACTTGAAGCTCCCGAACGCCTTTGGTGATACTTGGCACAGTGGCCAGAGCCGTGACTGTGACCAGAGACAGAGCCACTACCAGCGCCAGTCCTATCATCGCCACAAGACGCTCGAATTGCTTATCCGCGTTTTGAAAGCTTAATTCAGCTGCCGACGCCTCCGACTCAATAAGAGTGCGCAAGCTGGCATAGGTAGTCATAAAAGCAGGATCAAGGCGGGTTAGCAGGATTTGGTTCCCTCCCGCATAGTCGCCTTGGCGCATCGCATTGAGCGTCGGCAGAACACCATTATCCAAGTAATCAGACAATTTGTTCTGCAGCTCAGTGCTAAGGCGCTGCTGTTCTTTGCTCATTGGTATACGCTGGTAGTCAGAAAGGCGCTCACGGATGATGCTTACGCTTTTATCCACTCTATCGAAATGCATACTCGATGGATGATCATGCGCCTTCTCGAAGGCACTTCCGGGCTCATGCTGAAGGGCAAGCAAAAGCTGAGCACGCGCGTTGTGCATGTGGTTATTGATGTCGCCAAGCTTGTCGATCGGTAGCAACATGTTGTTGTACAGCCGATCAATCACTGCATTGCTGGTGCGCATTCCATTAAGACCAGCCATTGGCAAGCCGACAGCCATAGATGCTAGAAGCACGAGCAAGCCGATGAGACGGGTTTTTATTGAGAAACGGGCTAGCCAACCACTCATCGTGTCACCTCATTATTAGATATTTCAATGTGCCTTCATTGTATCGGCTGGTTCATTTGAAATCTTGAGTCAGGCTCCCCCTCAAGGCTTCTCGCCATATGGCCGGGGGAAATATTAGTACTCAAATCAAATACAAGACCTAAAGGCCGTCAGGTTGGGCTATACCCTAACCGGATGTCAGGCAGCCCAGCGCTACGCCGTCAGATAGAGTCCATCATTAATTTTTTGACCTCTGCTTGCCAAAGTCATAGATTTCAGCCTGACAAATTCAGCAGTTACGACCAGAACCCGGAACGCCAACTGGAACAGACCCAGGTGAGCAAGCTGTTCACCGACAAGGCCTCGGGCAAGGATAATCAGCGCCCGCAACTGGAGGCGTTGCTGAGCTTCGTCCGTGAGGGCGACACCGTGGTGGTGCATAGCATGGATCGTCTGGCGCGCAACCTCGATGACCTGCGCCGCCTGGTGCAGAAGCTGACCCAGCGCGGCGTGCGCATCGAGTTCCTGAAGGAGGGCTTGGTGTTCACGGGCGAGGACTCCCCGATGGCCAACCTGATGCTATCTGTGATGGGGGCCTTCGCTGAGTTCGAGCGCGCCTTGATCCGTGAGCGGCAGCGCGAGGGCATCGCCTTGGCCAAGCAGCGCGGCGCGTACCGAGGCCGCAAGAAAGCCCTGTCCGATGAGCAGGCTGCTACCCTGCGGCAGCGAGCGACGGCCGGCGAGCCCAAGGCGCAGCTCGCCCGTGAATTCAACATCAGCCGGGAAACCCTCTACCAGTACCTCCGCACGGACGACTGATACATGCCGCGTCGCTTGATCCTCTCGGCCACGGAGCGGGACACCCTGCTCGCGCTGCCGGAAAGCCAGGATGACCTGATCCGCTACTACACCTTCAACGATTCCGACCTGTCGCTGATCCGCCAGCGGCGCTGGCGACGCCAACCGTCTGGGCTTTGCGGTGCAACTCTGCCTGCTGCGCTTCCCCGGCTATGCGTTGGGCACCGACAGCGAGTTGCCCGAGCCGGTCATCCAGTGGGTGGCCAAGCAAGTTCAGGTCGACCCAACGAGTTGGGCGAAATACGGCGAACGCGACGTGACTCGCCGCGAGCACGCCCAGGAACTGCGCACCTACCTACAACTGGCCCCGTTCGGCCTGTCCGACTTCCGCGCCCTGGTGCGCGAGCTGACCGAGTTGGCCCAGCAGACCGACAAGGGGTTGCTGCTGGCCGGCCAGGCGCTGGAGAGTCTGCGGCAGAAGCGGCGCATCCTGCCGGCGCTGAGCGTGATTGACCGGGCCTGCTCGGAAGCCATTGCGCGGGCCAATCGCCGGGTCTACCGCGCCCTGGTCGAACCACTCACGGACTCGCATCGGGCCAAGCTGGACGAGCTGTTGAAGCTCAAGGCCGGCAGCAGCATCACCTGGTTGACCTGGTTGCGGCAGGCCCCACTAAAACCGAACTCCCGGCACATGCTCGAACACATCGAGCGGCTGAAGACATTTCAGCTGGTGGATTTGCCCGAAGCTCTGGGCCGGCACATCCACCAGAACCGCCTGCTCAAGCTGGCCCGCGAGGGTGGGCAGATGACGCCCAAAGACCTCGGTAAGTTCGAGCCGCAGCGGCGCTACGCGACCCTGGCCGCCGTGGTGCTGGAGAGTACGGCGACCGTGATTGATGAGCTGGTCGATCTGCACGACCGCATCCTGGTCAAGCTGTTCAGCGGCGCGAAGCACAAGCATCAGCAGCAGTTCCAGAAGCAAGGCAAGGCGATCAACGACAAGGTGCGCCTGTACTCCAAGATCGGCCAGGCCCTGCTGGAGGCCAAGGAAAGCGGCAGCGATCCCTACGCCGCCATCGAGGCGGTGATTCCCTGGGACGAGTTCACCGAGAGCGTCAGCGAGGCCGAGCTGCTGGCCCGGCCGGAGGGCTTCGACCATCTGCACCTGGTTGGCGAGAACTTCGCCACCCTGCGCCGCTATACGCCGGCCTTGTTGGAGGTGCTGGAACTGCGCGCCGCCCCGGCTGCGCAAGGCGTGCTGGCGGCCGTGCAGACCCTGCGCGAGATGAACGCCGACAACCTGCGCAAGGTGCCGGCCGATGCGCCCACCGCCTTCATCAAGCCGCGCTGGAGGCCGCTAGTGATAACCCCGGAAGGCCTCGACCGGCGCTTCTACGAAATCTGCGCCCTGTCAGAGCTGAAGAACGCGCTGCGCTCCGGCGACATCTGGGTCAAGGGCTCGCGGCAGTTCCGCGACTTCGACGACTACCTGCTGCCGGCAGAGAGGTTCGCCGCGCTCAAGCATGCGCAGGCTCTGCCCCTGGCGATCAACCCGAACAGCAACCAGTACCTGGAAGAACGCTTGCAGCTGCTGGACGAGCAGCTGGCCACCGTCACCCGCCTGGCCAAGGACAACGAGCTGCCCGATGCCATCCTCACCGAGTCAGGGCTGAAGATCACCCCACTGGATTCCGCGGTGCCCAATACCGCGCAGGCGCTGATCGACCAGACCAGCCAGTTGCTGCCGCGCATCAAGATCACCGAACTGCTGATGGACGTGGACGACTGGACGGGCTTCAGTCGCCACTTCACCCACCTGAAGGACGGTGCCGAGGCCAAAGACCGGACATTGCTGCTGTCAGCGATCCTGGGCGATGCGATCAACCTCGGGCTGACCAAGATGGCCGAGTCGAGCCCCGGCCTGACCTACGCCAAGCTGTCCTGGCTGCAAGCCTGGCACATCCGAGACGAAACCTACTCGGCGGCCCTAGCCGAGCTGGTCAACCACCAGTACCGTCATACCTTCGCCGCTCACTGGGGCGACGGCACGACCTCTTCTTCCGATGGCCAGCGCTTCCGGGCGGGCGGTCGGGGCGAAAGCACCGGGCACGTCAACCCGAAGTACGGCAGCGAGCCGGGGCGGCTGTTCTACACCCATATCTCCGACCAGTACGCACCGTTCAGCACCCGCGTGGTGAATGTCGGCGTGCGCGATTCCACCTATGTGCTCGACGGCTTGCTGTACCACGAGTCCGACCTACGGATTGAGGAGCACTACACCGACACGGCTGGCTTCACCGATCACGTCTTCGCCTTGATGCACCTGCTGGGCTTCCGCTTCGCACCGCGCATCCGCGACCTCGGCGAAACCAAGCTGTATGTTCCGAATAGCGTCCAGGACTACCCGACATTGCGCCCAATGGTTGGCGGTACCCTGAACATCAAGCATGTCCGCGCCCACTGGGACGACATCCTGCGCCTGGCCAGCTCGATCAAGCAGGGCACCGTCACTGCCTCGCTGATGCTGCGCAAGCTCGGCAGCTACCCGCGCCAGAACGGTCTGGCCGTGGCCTTGCGCGAACTGGGCCGGATTGAGCGCACACTGTTCATCCTCGACTGGCTGCAAAGCGTAGAGCTACGTCGCCGCGTGCATGCCGGACTGAACAAGGGCGAGGCGCGCAACTCCCTGGCCAGGGCGGTGTTCTTCAACCGCCTCGGCGAAATCAGGGATCGGAGCTTCGAGCAGCAGCGCTACCGGGCCAGCGGTCTCAACCTGGTGACGGCCGCCATCGTGCTGTGGAACACGGTGTACTTGGAACGCGCCACCCAGGCGATGGGCGAAGCGGGGAAGTCGGTGGATGGCGAGCTGCTGCAGTACCTGTCGCCGCTGGGGTGGGAGCACATCAACCTGACCGGCGATTATGTCTGGCGGCAGAGCCGCAGGCTGGAGGACGGGAAGTTTCGGCCGCTAAGGCTGCCCGGAAAACCTTAGCGTACGATTTTTTCCGTTTTCTCTATTCGCCCCTTGTTGGCCGCTGCCTTCGAGACAGCACTGTTTCATGGAGCCCACCATCATGAAGATGGGGTTATCTGAGCTTTCGCCGCCGTGGACATATCAGACGCCCAGTCTCGGAGATAACCAGGAACGATGAGCTTGTGTCGAGCTCTCGATCCACCAGTGTAAAGGGCTGCAAAAGCCCTGCTCGCTGCAATGCGGTCACCAGGTCCTACTTGACTGAGCAAGTCTGGTGCGAGCATCACAGCGTCGATCTCTGAATTGCGTGCGTCCATGACCCGGCCGAGCTGTAGCGGGGCTGTCCCTGACGCATCGAGGTTGAGTAACGATGCTTCGAACTCTGATGAGCTATAGCCCTTACTGAGCATCCGGTCGATGCGCTGAAAGCTACTATTTTTGCTGCCCATGTCCGCCCGGAGATCATCCCAGTGGGTGTACCTGAAGAGCGCGCTGTGGGTTGGCCGTACCTGATCATGGAACAGGCCAATGCAATCGAGAATGAACCGGCGGAAAGTGTTGATTGCTCCAGGTAGCAAGCTGAAGGTCGCGCCAGCGCTCCCCAGGCGCTGAAACCACTCGAATAATCCCCACTCGGAATCAACCAGGATGGTCACGGCCCCAGTGGGAACCTCTGGCTTGTCGTAGTAGATAACCTTTGTCTCAATGCCGTTGTTGCCCTCGAGCGAAGCCAATTTCAGTATTGGGTGTTTGTCGATGAGGGGGTTTATGACTCCCTCGATCTGCCGGCCGGCGCGAATGGAGTGGGTGATCTCGTGCTTGCGGAGTGTGCTGGCCCGTTGGTAGTAGCTCCCATCCAGGCGCTGGCATGCGTCACCCAGGGTAATCACGGGTTGGCTACAGCGGTCGAGAAATACAGAGAGTGGCCAGCTCAGGTCGTGCGCTTCGTCGACAATGATGTGGGTGAACTCCAGGCCTATGACCGCCTCGTGAAGAAGGGTCATGTGCTTGATTCGGTGATAACCGCGAAGCGGGAGCTGAAGGCGCTGATCGGTAGGTTCTATGGTCTGGTCCCACAACCTTTGGGCATACCCTACCAGCACCAAGCGATCTACGACTTCGAGGGTAAGCCCTTTGGGGATGTGCTGCTCTGATAAGGCAAGGTCAGTACTGTTGCAAAAAGAGGCAACCATTCTCGCGCAGGCCGTGGCTACTTGGGCAGGGCTGAGCCTACCGATCGACCCGAAGCCTAACCGGGAAGCGATGTCTTCCGGGGTAACCTGGTGCCGAGCGGATGCCCGTTTGCCAGGCCTGTAGTAACCAAAACTTCGCTCAAGCACATGGTTGGCAAGATCTCCGAACGTCATTCCTCTTACGTTCGCGGCTCCGATTCGCTGCATCAGGGCCTGGAGCTGCACCGCGGTGAACGCCAGCACGAGTGGTCGACATGATGAAAGCGAGTCCACCAAGCGTTCGATCATGTGGGTTTTGCCGGTACCAGCCAGGCCCTGGATATGGATGCTTTCATCGGGTTCGGCGTGGATAACGCGAAACGTCCGGCTCTGCTGATTCGACAGAGAAATTGTTTTCCCCGATGGGGTTTCGAACGAATGCTTGAGCGGGTTGAGCTTTTGGGTGTGCGCCGCACAGAAGTTGAAGTCCCAGTGGCCACCATTCAGGAATTGCTTCGCGTCCAGCGCCTCCTCATCCAGGAAGCGCAGCCGCAGCCTAGGCATAAGCGCCAGCCCTCGCTCAAACAACTCTCGCTTAAATCGGCCGGCAATCAGGCTAGAAAACGTACCAGGTGGATGCGTTTGGCTCAGTTCCGTTCCGACTGAGATCAACTCGGCCAGGGCCTTCTCAACGAGCATTTCGCTTTTCGGCTTTCCGTCCAGGGCCGGTAAATTCTGGATGACAGCTACCGACGCCACTTGGGCCACGTCCCATTGCCCCAGCAGAACACGGGCAGAACCGCTCGGATCAACCAAGGTATCGGCCTGTGAAGCCAGCAGTGGGATGTAAAGAACCGGGTCGGTCACGCTTTCTTCTCGATGGAATGCACATCGTCGACCACCACAGCGCTAGCGCCGGCGGCGGGGCTCAACTATCCAGTGTATGCCAGGCGAGCTGGAGATCACACTGTCTCACCGCCGGTACCAGTTGAGCTGGTAGCACCTGGCGTCCTCGGGAATGTCGCCAGGTGGCCACCGCAGGCAGTCGAGATACAGACGCTCAGGTTTGCTCGGACTGGGCCGGGTACCTTGCACCAGGTAGGCCGACCCACCGGAAGTGAGGATGTAGTCGCCAGCGCTCAGGTCGTCAGCGCCATCGATGTAAAGCTTGCACGGAGTGTAGGGCAGGCGGCTGGCCATATCCTTTTTCCTCAGATTCCAAAGATGGTCAGGGCTTGGGTGCAGCCGGCGATATTTCCACTCCAGTTTTAATCCGTTGACTTCGAGCCAATTTCTTTTGACCTGATCAAGGCTTCCAAGTTGGGCACGACATTGGCGTCTAGGTGATCCCTCATACGCTGGCTCAGATGGTGCTGGTTGGGAATATCAATGCCTTCTTGACTGGCCCATTCCCGCAAAACCCCCAGCAACACCATGCTGACGGTATGGCCATCATCCATATACTGGAGCAGAAAAGCCTTGAGCCTATTCCGTCCCTCATCGGAATGCAGGTCAAAACCTCCTGGCACATCATGTAAGCGATGCGCGATCACGTTGCGATTCTGGAGGAAGCGATCCAACTTTTCGTCGAAGGTGGGATGCAGATCAACCCGCTTCCGCAGCGCTTTGAGCAGTTGTCCCAGTGTGGCTTTTGAGTGTCGTTCAAGCAGAGTGTGAAGCTGTTCAACAGTTTGCAGTGGCTCGCCATGCAAAGGATACGTTAGGCAACAGCTCAACAAGTGCTCAACACCCTGCCCGGCGATCACCGCAAGGCCCAATGTCTTCAGCACATCGTCCTGAACAGGCTTGTAACCCGATTGCACTTCATCTTTCATGATTTTATCAGTCCTTGAGAGCGCTCTAGGGAGCATGTTCGCTTTCGATTTTGCAACGCGCGAAAAGAGCATTGATACGGGCTTGTAGCTCAGGGTCAGCTGCGGCTGCCTCACGAAGTGAGGGCATTTGCTCCATGACCAGATCAGATGCATTCTCTCCAAACTCCTCGATCAGCCTCTCCAGGTTCCCTACCGTCTCTTCGGGGGCGATGGGCTCGCGACTGGTGTTGGCGAGGAGTGAAGATACTGCACAGGCCTCTTCGTCGAGTTGCAGCACACGAATCGGGACGATATCTATCCCCAACTCCGAAGCCGCAAGCCACCGAACCAGACCTCCACCAGGAATGATCTCATAGCGTTCGCCCACCTTTCGAACGAGGATGGGCTCCATGATGCCCAGCTCTTTGATACTGATAGCCATAGCATCCACCTGGCTCTGACTAGGTGGCCTCGCCGGGCCGCTAGCAGGCATGATTTTGCTAGTTTGGATTACGGTTGGAGTGCTCATCAATTTTCCCTTCAGTTCTGAAAACCGCGGCCCAGTTCGTCGGGGGCTTGGCGATACCGCGATTTTCCTAGCGGAAATTTTCTATCGACTAATTCTTCGAGGGCATAACGCTGGTGATGAATGCCGCGCCTTTCAGCGCATCCGTCCAGATGCGGAGAGTTTCGACGGATTGAGGTCTGGCCAGAACCTCGGCGCGCTGAGTGTCCAGGCTGCGCTGCAACTCCTCCAGCTTCTGTGCTGGTGAAACATCTAGGTCCAAGCTCAGGTAGTCCTGCAGGGCTGAGTGGATATCAGACAACAAGCTGGACACCCGACTACGATGCCATTGCGCGGTAGTGTGGTTGGCCCAACGCGGCGCCTCCTCTTGCATTGATTTGCGCAACGCCAGGTGGCTCGGCAAATAGACGGCATGCCCCAACACCACCTGAACAACAAGGTGCAGTTCCAGTATCCGCAACTGCTCGGCCACTGTATCGCTGGGGAAGGAGAAGCGGGCTTTAACCAGTTGGCCGGCTTCCCGCGCCCACTGCTGGCGTTTTTTGGCCCTGGCTTTCTCTGCGCGGTCTTTGCGCTCCTTGGCATGCTCGACGTTGTACTTCACCGAGTCCAAAAGTGCTGCGGCGTTGGTCAGCAACTCCCGTTGCTCGTGAGAAAGTTTCCCGCCAAGACGTCCAAGCAGTGAATTGTTCTGCGTAAACGCACGTAGCTCGCGGGCGGCGGTGGTAAGGCCCGTCTGCACACTGCGCATTTCCTTGGCGCTGAAGTACGCGCCAACTTCCATCACCACGTCCGCGGTAATTCCCGTCGCCTTCGTCAGCTCATCACGTTGATTTGCCATGATTATTTCCATCTATGCTGGAGTAAGGATGCGATAGGCGACGCCTGGAACAGCTAGTGGGATACCCAGCGCATAAAGCCAGGGAGAAATCATACCGCCGAACAGCGCCGCCCCCAGCAAGGCGTGCCCGAGAGCAAAAATCAGCATCCCGCCGATACCTCCTCGATAGACGCCGACGAAACTGATAAATACGGCCGCGCCAGCCGCTATGGAAAGCGGGATGTTGGCCATTGCAAGGGGGTTTGCACCAGCGCCAAAGATCAAGGCCCCCAACATGATCGAAAGCAGAGAAGCGGCCCTGAGTGGCATATCCCAGCTACCAGATCCATCGCTTTCAAGATTGTTTTTTTGTGTGTTCACTCGGTCCCTTCCGTAGAAATCAGTTGAAGAAGCCCTCGGCCTCCAGCTCTTTGTACTGCTGCTCAAGAATCCAACCTCGAATCTGCTCAGCAGACAACCTGCCAGGCGAAACCTGCAAATCCTTGGATGCAGCCTCGCGGCTTGCTTCAATCTCTGCCTCTTCGGCCAACTCGATCAGCAACTCATCCTCTTCGGTGCGACTCCGGCCAACGGCGATCCTTGAAAAATCGTACTTATTGGCGCAGCGGCGGCAGAACAGCAAGGCCACCTTCGCATTCTCGACTTCGACCTCCGCCATTTCACCTCGAAGCCCACGCCATGTCTCGTTTGCCACGGTAATGGTTACGGTCGATTGCCCGTCAGTAATCCAGGCATTGCACCGCGAGCAATTCGTGATGACGTGCTTGATAGGGGTAACGGTCGCGGTCACAGGGATTCTCCTACTTATTGCTCAGCTCCGACCATCATATTGAGCCTTTGAACGTTTCTCCCAGTAAACACCGAGCAGAACCACATACCAAAATGCAAGGACAAGCCAAGCGCCCCAATGCCAGCGGCGCGGATCTGGATGAACGTCAAATGCGAAATAGGCGTAAACCAACGCGGTGATCGCTACCAAATTTCGGAACAAGCTAGCTACGGTCGTCATTTGTCTTTTCCAGTGCAGGTGGCCAGGATAACGGCAATTCGCACAACCCCAACTCACTGAGACAAGTTTCCCATACCTCTCGAGGATGTGACTCCATCAATGCGGAGTCGCCACATCCGCAGTGACATGGCCATCGGCAAACGCCAGATCCAGCTTGCCCGCATCGCGAGCCTGCTCGGCGCTGCTGATTATCACCCCACCAGGGCCACGGACTAAGGCAAATCCTCTCCCGAGCAGTGCAAGCGGGTTCGTCTTGTCGAAGACCGTGGATGCAAGCTCCAGACGCGAAGTTTCCTTGGCGATCAGCGCCATACTCAGGGAAGCCACCCTCGAGGCGGCAAACAGCCCCCTTTGGCGCTCAGCTACACACAGGCCAGCCCCGAGCCTTGAAAATCGATCCTGCGCGAGCTGGAGGGCCATGCGCTGTTGGCTGAGGAGGCGGTCCCGGCCTTTGTCGAGGCTGCTTTGCTGTTGCAACAGTTGCCGCTGCTCCCTATGGAGCGTTTCCGTCACACGCCGGCTGAAGGTGCTCCAAGCGCGATCCAGATGCGGGGCTTGCCCAGACACCAGGCGCAAGATCATGCCGTTGGCCCGCTCGACCTGAGCCCGAGCAGTTGAGGCCTCAGACATGAGCGCTGTTTTGATGAACCCGATGACCTTCGATGGTGTGTCGAACCGGCGGTGTGCCACGAGGTCAAGCACGCATTCGTCGATCTCGTGCCCAATGCCGGTGAATACCGGAACAGGCAAACGGCAGACCCAAGCCGCAAGGTTCGCGTCGTTGAGCCAGGCCAGATCGCTTTTCGCCCCACCCCCGCGGATGATGCATACGGCGTCGAATGGCTGCTGTTGATGTTGCTCATGAACCGTCCGCAACGCAGAGCGGATGCTGTCTGATGCGTCACGCCCCTGGAACGTCGCTGAGAAATACTCGAAGCCGCACACTTCGGCCGCAGCCAACTGCTCTGCATCACGCCGAAAATCGGCCAGCCCAGCAGCCTCGTGCGGAGCCACAACCGCAACGCGCCAGAACCCTCCTGGAGAGGGAAGTCCCCGCTGTAGGTCGAACCACTGCCGCTCCTTCAGGGAAACAATGATCTTCTGCATCTTGGCCTGCATGTCACCCAGCGTGTAGCTCGGGTCGATGCCGGTGACCATCAGGGAGAAGCCAAACTGAGGGGAAAAATCCGCCCTCACTTTCAGCAGGACGTTCATTCCTGCTTGGGGCAGGCCTCCGGTTGCCTGCTGCCACTCACCAAGTACCTTGCCGGCGACGTTCGCAAACATGGTGCACCGTGCTTTCGCGACCTCGGCTCCCTCACGCGACTCCAAGATGTCCATGTAGCAGTGGCCGTTCGGACGGCGCTTGAAGTCGCTGAGTTCCGCAATAACCCAGCTGCTGTCTGGTACCGCAGCACGGACAGCCTTCTGGATCTGGGTAAGGTATGCGCTGAGAGTGAGGTGCTGCTCAACCGGATCAGGTGCGTTCACCGGACTGACCCTCTTCAGCGCCCAAGGTTGCCTGAACAACGCTCTCGATTCGGGTAAGCCGGTCGGCGCAGAACTTACGTGCATCCGCAAATTCGCGAGCAAGGGTCTCCAGCTCGTCGATGCTCACCTCATTGCGCTCCAGGCGCTTTACCGTCTGGTCGATGAAGGCGATGTTGGCTTCGTAGGTGTCTCGGCTCATGTGGGAAGTCCTGGGGAAGATGAGATCAATCAACGTGCCAATTGTCGCAGCTTCCCCAAAGGACCCAACCCTATCAGCCTTCAGGCTGAACCCACGTTGTCTGACCCTCTGGGATCACGCCCCGATTGCAGCCGTATTTGGACAGGTACAACACCCTGCTCTGCCGCAACCAGGCCTCAACGGTTGGAACGATCATCGCGGCATACTCGGCAAGGCTCGGGTGTTTCTTCCAGCCGCCATTGCCGATCGCGGATTCCAGCGAACGGTCATACCAGGCGTTGACCAGTTGCTCGACTCCAGCCAATTCTTCGCCGGCGGACGGTGCGGAATGGATCAGGTTATGCGCCTCGCGTTTCCTTTGCTCTCGGGTGGCATGTGCAGCTGGTAACGCTCCGAGGGAGAAAAGAGCGTCCTCAAAATTGAGGTGACGCTTCTCGTGAGTAGTCGAGTCCTCGGCTACACCGGGGACGAAAGAAAAACGGCAGAGCTTGCAGTAGACCACGCCACTGTCCTTCCGCTCGTAGTGCTGCTCCAACGAGCGAGCGATCCACTTGCGAACTTCGTGATAGCTGCGTGCCTGAAGATGATGCTGCGCCATCAGGTTGAGGCGCTGCGCATGGCTCAGTCCTGGGTGAAGGGCCTTTGCCTGCTTGGCGAGTTTTTTGAGGTTTTCGATATCGCGGAGCGTGATTGGGTTTTGCATACGGCAGCCTCCAAAGGCTGATGCTCTGTGTCCACTCCGGAGCACCCATAAGGGTTCCGTTGGTTTGTCGGTAGTGCTTTCGCTTTGCCAATGTGGACGGCAGGCACCTACCCGCGTGCCGAGGAGAATATCTCTGTCTCGATTGCGAACGTCAAGAGTAATGTCGAATTTCGCCCTGCTGGTTAAAATTTGAGCATCGCCGGGGGGGCTTCCCAGACCGCCACGCCAGGACTTTATCCACAGGCTTACCCCCACTTTCAGGGGACAAACATCGGACGAAAAAAATCCCGCTCGAGCGGGACTTATTCTTGGGCACTACCTCATTCCAACAGCATGTGCTCTTCACGGCCCATAGGTTTGTGCAGAGAGACGCTTTCACCATCCCTTTTGCCCTGAATGTACGCTCGGTACGCACCCATATCGAGTTTCCGGCGTTTCATCTTTGTGATCGGAACACCAGGATAATGTCTCTGGGTATAAGCGTGGATTGCCCGCTCCCCTTCTTCCGTAACGCCGGCAAATTCCTCTACTCGTTTGTGTACGCCGATGATCCACGCTTCTGCATACATCACTCCCGCTCTGCGCCTTTGCACTGCGCCCTGAACGCTGACCCCTGAGAGGTATTTTCTCTTGGAGTCTTTCAGTTGCCGGATAAGCACCTCATACGCATAGGCCGACATTTCAGCGCTACCGATTTCTCCAATAAAAATCAGCGACTGCCCGTTAGGGCCATAGCTGTAGAAACTCACACAGCCGAACGCCTTTGAGACAGTCATCGACAACATGCGAATCCATTGTGGCGGAACGCTTTTGGCTTTACCGATCCGCAGGGAGAATTCCTCCGCCTGGGTAGCACGCACATCGCCTACTTCCAGCTTGAACTTGTCCATAAGTTTGCGGGCTTGCCGCATTGCTGCTTCGGCCTCATGCGGGTTGCTGGATTTTGCGAGCGCAAAACATTTCTTGATTCTGCCTAGTGCGCGAGCGCGCTTATCCATGTCTGCAATTGCGCACTCACTCACCAGCCAATCCTCCGCTTCGCGACACGTTATTAAGCATGACGCTTCAGCGACATCCAATATCGCCCTGTATTCGGGTTGCTCAGCAAATATACTTGCTCCATCCCTTCAAACGAGGTGTCAAACTTTTTGACGGCTTCTCCGAAATAATCACCCAAACGCGACAACACTTTTTCCTGCTCTGCTTGCGGCTGGTCTTTAAGTTCATCAAGAACCATCTTCAGCTCTGTGATTGCTGCGACAAAAAACGTTCTTGCTCGCAACGCATCTGGCTGCCCGAGCGTTGACTCGTATTCACTAAGCACTACAGCCATTGCCATAGAACTTCGCTCACGTAACTCCGCACACTCTTGAGTCAGCACGATTGCGATTAGGAGATCATGACTGCCTGGAATGTCCGCATGCAGAACCTCTAACATTTCCTCAGACCACTCCTTGTCCCCAGGTAGGTTATATCCATCAAGAGAAAAACTACCGCTGGCCCCGATCAACTCATTAACTCCGTACATAAAACATCTTCTCCGTAAATTTGTAGGTCACCGTAACGGCCTGAATTCATCCGCTTCGCGAAACGGGGGCACATCCCACACCTACCAATGTTTATTTTATGAAAGTGAGGCACTTCACTGCTAATAGCATTTCTAGCCTGATCGAATAGCAGGACTCTCGTTTCACTGCTAATAACTTCTGCACCATATGAAGCATCTACCAATGGTCCTCCGCTGGCTTGCCAAAAGCCCGACAGGTTAAATCACTGCTAATAGATTGGCTGCACTTGTCGTTTTGACTCGTAGCTGATGCGGTTCATCAGGCAGTAGTCAACTGTGTATCCATCTATTCTGGTTACGATTTCCCCTGTCAAATCGAGCAGCGCAGATGCTCCTGCGTAAAATCCAAACCCGCCGCTGGCATATTTTCCGCTCCGAATTTGGAATCCTTTCGCGTCGGTAAGGGATACGCCGGTTATCTCGTGCCATAGGAGGAACACACCTTCCCCGTACAGGCCTTCGTCCCGCACTGAAAAGAGAACCTGCCTGAGGTGGCTTCCATGGGCCACGCCTATGAAATCGCCGTTTGGTAGCACCGGCGGGAATAACCTGCCGTCATCTCTTTTTCTGAACTCCAAATGTCACCGCCTGTTCATTGCCGTGTTTCGCCGGCTCTTTATTTTCGATATCACCTTGGTGACAACCAACGCTGACTTGATCGACAGGCTGACGCAGCAAGCGATCCCGGTAATGCACATGCCAGTGAAGATCATCCCGTGGATTGCTGATGTCCATGCTCCGAGGTATGGCAGATTCGCGAAGATCATTCGCTATGCCCTCCACTTGCGCTCGCCGAGTTGCCCGCTAGGAACTTGATCGCCACCCGCAGTTTCGCGTAGTCGGTTTTCAAATCGCTGAGCACATACCTCGACCCGCAGTAAGTCATCCAGGCTGTTGCTAACCCGGCACTCAATGCGCCGATCGACCCAAGCAGTTGCTCCAGTAGTCCGCTTCCGAGCATCAGATTTACTCCTACTCAATCCTGGCTGCTTACCCCAGCCCGCAAATTTGCGCTGCGTCAATCCTCCCACCATCGCATCCAATCCCAAGGATTTTGCGCGCTCTGATCCCAATAGTTGGCCTCTCAACCGACACTCTGTCGATGCACCGCATTCACCCGCTTCGCGACACAGGTTCAAGAAAACCGCCCTCACACCACCTCGCTTGCTTATGGGAGTCTGAGGGTTCACCTCACATAGAGAGAAAGTCGCGCCGTAATTGTTTTCATGCGCGCTGCTCTGAAAGGCAGGAACTACGTGGTGTGTAGCGATATCGGCTTGAAATGGCTGCCTTGAAGGGGTGCTGTCGTCGTCGAAGGGGTGTCGTGAAGGGGTGTCGTGAAAGGGTGTTGCTGCCCTGTAACGCCCGCAACTAGGGGCCCCGCGCCTATTCAGCCGAATCAATTCGCAGCAAACGGTTCGGTGAAGGGGTGTCGTCATGGTTGAAGGGGTGTCGTGAAGAGGTGTCGTGAAGAGGTGTCGTGGTCGGAGCCCTTGATTTTGTTGGGCTCCACCATTTTCTGCACCGTACCAGGGCGAAGCGATCAGTCGGACGCTGCGGGGTAATCCTGAGTGATGAACGCAGCAATAGAGCCATCAACTACGCCAGCTTTCTTCACCGCAGGGACAAGCTGACGGCGGACTCGCTGAATGACTGAGCATGTTTCCCGGATCTCGGCGAGCTGGATTTCGTAGGCCCGAACGATGTTCTTCAAGGGCTCCTTCACGAACGAGAACGACGAGACCGGGTACTTGCTTCCTTGACCCTTGTTGATCGTGCGGATGACCCGCGGTTTCTTGGCTTCGCCTTCCTTGAGCCTTGGCAAAATCACTTTCGCCCATTCGATGGTGACTGCATTCGGGCTGGATTGCCGTATACGGATCACGATCGGTATATGCCCAGGCTTGCCTGCGTGCTGAGAAAGGGCTGTCTGGAAGAAAGAGTCGCGCAGCTCCTCGGCTCGGCCGACAAGGCTGGAATAGACGCGATCGAGCTCCGCTACTGCTGGATGCTTGGGGGCTTCAGAAGGTGGGTTCATATGTCGCTCCTTTGTGGATGGGAGCATTTTGCGGCTCAACACCGAGGGTGTGGATCGATTTCAGACGCTAAAACGTCCTGAAAACGAAGCACAGTGCTCTCGCGAAGGCAGATTATGACGGCTCGTCGTCATCTGTTGACCGGGTGATGCAGTTGCAGCGCTTGGGATTCTGTAGGTGTGGGGTTTCATGTGTTGCGGGGTCATCTGCGTCGTCATTTGGCGCACTTCTTTTGTCTTTTTTTGCTGGGAGCGGCATACGAATGGGTAACGCCTTAGGTCTGGATATTGGTTACAGCAACGTCATTGGCGTTTTTGGCAGTGGCGATGGGCAACCGGAGTCGATTATTCGTCCCTCGCAGGCCGCTCCCTTGAGCGTTCTGCCTGGGGATTCTGGGTTACGCCCTGGTGAAGTAATCGTTGAAGTTGATGGCGCGCCCTGGGTGGCATTTGCCGCGCCCGGCCGAGTTCAGGATGGACGAGAGCTGCACGAGGATTACACTTCCTCGCACGCCTATGAGGCCCTATTTAAAGGTGCTCTGCTGCATGCGGCCGGTGATAAAGACGTGATTGACTGCTTAGTAACTGGCCTTCCTGTCTCGCAGGCTCGCGATAAGCCCTATGTTGAAGCCCTGATAAAGCGTATGACCGGGACGCATCGGATTACGCCCAAGCGAGAGGTTACGGTTAAGCGAGTAGAGGTTGTTGCTCAGCCTATCGGGACTCTGACGGAGATTTACTGCAACTCAGATGCTTCGGAGGTTATTGAGGAGTCAGTTTCAATCATTATTGATCCGGGTTTTTTCAGTGTTGATTGGGTGGTATTTGACCATCGCGAACTGGTAGTCAACTCCAGCAGCAGCAGCCTCAAAGCTATGTCTGTTGTACTTGAAGCGTGCAACGAAGAAATTGCGAAGGATCATGGCGGTATTCCTGGTGTAGAAAAGATCGAACATGCGCTCCAGTCGGGTAAATCTTACATCCTGATCTATGGCCGCAAAGTTGAGCTTGCTGAATATCTCGAGCGCGCTGCCGAGCGTGTTATCCCATCCGTCTTCACCGAGATCAAACAAGGACTTCGATTCCTGAAGGGGCGTGCTATCGACTGTGTAATTCTCGGCGGTGGGGGAGCCTCATTGTATGAGCCATTTGCTCGAAAAGAATTTCCCGATGCTTTGGTAGTCAAGCCCGTGAATAGCGTAAAAAGCAATGCCGAAGGTTTCTGGCATATAGCACGCTCTTAATTAAACGGCTGCGCAGGGAAGCGCTGAGGAGGGAATGTGGATAAAACGATGAGACTACAATGTCGAGTCACGCCAGCGACACAAGAATTGCACGCGCATCTCGAAACTATTGACCCCGATTATCGGGGTAAAAGGCTTGTTGCAATGGCTGCACTGTATCTAAGCATGATTAGCGCGACCGAAGAGATTAAAAACAAGCAGACTGATACTCAGCAGCATAATAATCTCTCTGAGGGCGAAAAAGAACCAATTAGTAATGAGCCTACGTCTCGCCCAGTTGCTAGCTGGATAAGGGGGGCTAATGTTTAATATCCGTGCCAGCTCCTTTGTTGCTGTCTATGCATGCATTGCAATATTTAATTCAGCAAGCGCAAACGCTAATGGATTTTCATTAAAAGGGACAATGTGGGAGCGAGCCTCAATGGCCACCGCATGCAAACCGGACCCATTGCTTCTATATTCACTGGCCCTGAATGAATCTAAAACTTCTGCCGGACAAGGGATGGTTGCACCACACCCATTTGCGCTTCGGAACGCGCCTAGTGGTGCCCTGTACCCTAAAACCTATATGGCTGCCAAGGTTGTACTCGGCAAATATATTGCCGAAGACATTCTTACCGATATAGGGATTATGCAAATAAATTATCGCTGGAATGGCAATCGAGTAGCAAGCCCAGAGCTTCTTCTTGACCCTGAAGTAAACATTCGGATCGGTGCCCAGATACTTTGCGAGTCGATTGCGCAATACCCTGTCGATATGCAACTAGCCATCGGTGGCTACCATACACGAAACCCAAAACGTGAACTTGACGCACGTGAGTATGCGAGTAATGTGCTCAGAATTTGGCGTTCACTACAGCGTTTAAAGTAAGGGCAGGGACATGCGAGTTAAGATCAACGCATCGATGATACAAATGGGTCTGCGCTGGCTGACATCTGGCTTGCGAGATTTCAATGTCATTCTCGCTGAGCAGCGCTTGACTCAGAGCGATATGGTTTGGCTTTCTTCGTTGAGCACCAACCAACGTCAGTTGAACGCTGTCGACGCTCTCCCGGTCTCCCTCTACCGGGTCCACTACAACACCCTAAAGGTCGGCAGGGGCTACCTAGACGATGAAGAGTTTAGGGAGATAGGTAACAAAATGGTTATGTTCATGGAGTTTTGCCACTTCTCCCGCGTCAACCAGACAAGCCCAATTCTGGCTGTAGGCCTAGACGATGTTGGGTATCGGGTGTTCGAGGCAGGCTCTTTCGACTCTCGGATGATGCTGGTTAGCCGCGGCGGGTTCTCGGTTGGCACCAGGTGCAACCTCAGGAAGCTGAGGATGAACCTATCTTCGTCAGACGATCAACTCAGGGACGTGACTACAGTATTGCTTGGTGACCTTCGGTACTTTCTGAAGCCTGGCGTGAGTGGCATAGGTCGGATCAAGGACTATCCCTCGACGATGCCCCTCGATGTGGTAGCGACCGAGTTGCTTCAGCAGAAGCTACAGCCAAAGTTGGTCGCGCAATGGACTGGATTGAATGCGGACGAAGTAGTCAGGATGAAGCGGTCCTTGCTACGGGATATCCCCCTTGTTCAGTCCCAGAGTGGACGAATACAGGCACCGAATAAGACACTGGCCGAAAGCCCTCTTCACAGTTTGCTCTATCTGACTATATACAGGCTGCTCGCCGACAATCCTCTTCGGCGGACGAATGCTCGGGCGGTGGTTGCGGCTCATCGCGAGTATGTAGAGCTGTGCAGAGCTGTCGGCATTGAGGCCAGCGATATGATCTCCCCTTCCAACGGTTACCAGCTCAGCAACGCGATGAAGACCGGAGACATCACTCTCACTCCATGCAGCAAGTGCAAGGAAATCAACGCTCGTTACGCACTCAAGCCCGGCCGATGCATCTGGTGCAACCACTGAATCCCATCCACGTGAAGCTATTCGCAGGCCCTGTTCCCCCTGGCTGGAGCTTTCCGTTTGGGATTCTGCGTGGTAGTGAGATTATATTGGTGAGATGAATTGAATGGTGAGCGACATGCGAAACGACAAAGTTGAGTGCCAGTGCTGCAAGAAAATGATGGTACCGAAGGTTATCACCAGCGCCCCTTTCTACATCAGCGGCGTCCCTGTTGGTGGCCGTGACCCGGAGGCCTCGGTTTGCCCGTTTTGCCTATCTCCCAAGTGGATGCTGACTGAAGAACAGGTTCTTACCGGTGCAAAGGCGAATGCTGAATTTTACGGCATCATCGTGTTGCTGATGATCAACATCGTTGTGTTCACCCGCTTGGGTGCAGAGGCGGTCGGTGTAAGCGTTGGCCTGTCTGTTTTGTTGTTCCTGTTCCGGGCGCAAATCGCAAAGGCGGTGAAGGATCGGCTGACTGAAATCTTCAAGGGGTAAACTATGCAGGTGGGTAAGAAAAAGGCCGGGGAATCCCGGCCTTGTCGTTTCAGCTTAACCTCATCTAGTCAGCGTTGATCCCTGTCGGTCGCTGAGGTTTGTGGTTTGTGGCTCCCGCCGAGGATGGCGACGGTGCAGGTGGCGGAGCGGATCTGGCTGGTTGTGGGGCTGTAGCCGGTGTTGGAACTTGAGGAACATCCTCATTCGAAGGGCCCTGGTACGCCTGGTACTGCACGGCATCCCTTGAATCCGCCAGCGCCGTCAGGGTGGGATAGGAACCGCTTTCAGGGGCCTTGGCAGCATCATCGATCGCAGTAATAGCCCCTGCGATGTAGTTATCATCCCGGATGCCTTGGCTACGATAGTAACCATTCAGCTCTCGATAGGCATCACCCTCGGCCGATCCAAACTCACCAGTAGCCTTGGCGGCAAAGTATTGTGCTTCCTCGGGCTTCAACCCTTGTTTGATACCGATGTCGTAATAGTTTTCGAGCTTTTCACTATCGGAGCCGCTGCGGAAGGCTCCAGCAATCGTATTGATCCCTGTAAAGGCCGCATTCGCGCCATTAGCTACAATGTTGCCCAGATTCGTACCTTGGCTTGCAGCTTGCCCCCTTGCTGCCAGGGTGTCATATGCAGCTTGGGAGGAACGGTTATCCACGTGATCCTGATTCTGCGAATTAGCATCAATCACTGGCTGCATGTTCTCAGAATTTCGCTGCCCAATAACCGTAGCGCCATCCTCCTTCGTAGCTTGATAGCCACTGGCATTCATGTCATTTGAGTTTGCATAGGCCCCAGCATTTGAATTCCATTTTGCATCAAGCTTGCCAGCGATGGCGTCGGTGCCGGCAGTGGCCTTGGCGGCACTGCTTGTGAGACCAGCGTTCGAGTTTGCATCTCCTTGGTTGACGTTAAAATCGAACGGGTTGTATTGACTCATCAACAGATCACCAAGGCGTCCGTCCTGATTGATCGCACGAATCGCTGCCATCGCTCGACGCTCGCTCGTGTCTTTCGACATATCCTGGATGCTCTGGCTACCGAAGGCTTGTTTGTACAGATCTTTACCTGACTCTGTTTGTCCTGCCATTTTCTCGAGCGCCAGCGCGGTTTCATTGCGGCCGAGACCGCGAGTGAGCGCTTTGACGCCGGCGTCTCTAAGGTTAAGTGATTGACCGGCCTTGATCGAATCTTGTTGCGCAGATGCCTGGCTATAGGTCTGTTGCGCCTGAAGGGCGCTCGAACGGGTTTTCCCGATCTCGTCTGTGTTCGATGCGCTCTGCTGTGCCAACGCGCTACTTGAGAAGGCATCGCCCGTCGCGAAGGTCAATGTGCTCGAATCGGTTGCCTGGACAGACTGCGTAAGTTGGGCAAGTGCTTTCTCCGCCTTGGCTTTGCTTTCCTGAGTCATGGTGTCGGCCGAGGTGTTATCCGACCGCTTCATGCCGCCAAGCGGCGTAGAAATACCCATTGCGGCGTTGGACGTGGCCTGATTCAGCGAAGACTCGGATAGGCCGAGGCTCCGCAGGGACTCTTTTGCCTCGTTGTAAGATGCATTCGAACTGAGGACCGAACCTGCCGAAAGGTTTTCGCCGATCTGCGCAAGTGCTTGCCGCCCTGTGGCCGATGAGTTGAGTTGTTGACCAGCTGCCTTGAGGCTTTCTTGGTACTGAGAGGTTGCCGTTTGAGATGCCATGCTCGCGCTCTGCACAACAGCGCTTGCTGCTTGTTCGCTGCTGATGGTTTCTGCCAGTTGCGGGCTACCTGTTTTAGCAACGCCGGCCCCTACCTGGTCAGAAGTGAACGAAGCATTGGTACTTAGAACAGGTGCGCTCTCCTGAGATCGAGGATTCACGTCTTCGGACTTGAATTTTTCGCCAGCTGTCATTTGGCTCATGATGCTATTCGCAACCATGGCTGAGCCAGAAACGATGAAAAGAGCCAAAGGCGGCACAGAAGCGGCGAGCAAGCCGCCGATACCGAGAGCCTTGCCGATCGCCTTATCAATGTCCATGAGTTGAAGCATTGCAAAACCAGATCCAGTCGGATCGTATCCATTGAATACGGCCTCCATCTGGGAACCGGCATACCAGAGGGTAAAAGCATTGACGATACTTAACAGCGGCATCCACAACCCAACGGCCAACGGCAACACGAGATACTTGCCGAGGATAGAAAGGCCAGGCCCACCCAGGAGTAGAGCAAAGGCCAAGAACGGCGTCATCGCATAGAGCATGCCCTCGAAGAAGGCGATCATCGGCCTCATGTAATGCTTGAAGCTGTCGCCCTTCCCCGCCCATTGAATTTCTTGCTGGTTGAGCGATTCACGGAGAGCCATTGCAGCCCTTTGTTCTTGCCAATGGTTCATGGCGTCGACACGAGAGTCGTTAAAAATCGGGGCTATTAGCGAAGTCAAAACGTAGTCCTGAGCCGACTTGCTACTGAGTGCCAGACTTTGAATTGCCTGGTCTGTAGCAGCTTGAACCTGTATACCGGTGGTCATTCGATTGGTTTTGACTTCTTCGCTGAATCCTTTCTGAAGAATGTCCTCCAGCACGTCTGTGTAGACGTTTTGCAAATGCGCGTTGAGAAACGACCTGGCCTCTGCACAGCTCTTCATGGTGCCGGCGGTACCGTCGTAGACATAGATGAACATCGATGATGTCTGATTTGAGAGCACCTGAGCCCAGCCGGGAGAACGGTACAAGTCAGTCAGGGTCTTATCCGTTCTCAGCGCGACAGGGTTTAGCGAACAGAATGTCATGTACTCGTTTACCGATCGGGGCAGATCCCACCCATCAGACTTTCGGTAGTTTTGAAAACCGTCCAGTGCCATCGGGTTCCGAAGAGCATCGCGCACCTTCGACAACGTACTCAGACTCGAGAACAGCCCATAGTCGGTCATGCTCGGAGTAGAGAACGCTTGCTCCGTGGTTTTGGTGATGCCGTAGGCCACCGTTGAGATGACTGAGCCGACAAAGGCAGGGCCAAGAGGCACGTTGTCCACCACCCGCACCTGCGACGACACCGTATCCTCGATAACAGTGGTGGCTGTAGGCCCGTAGAACATCATGTAAAGGACGAGCACAAGGCCCGCCTTTCCGAAGGTAATGGCCTGGTTATTAAAAACTGCTTGGAAAGCCAACAGAAAAAGACCTATCAGCGCGCCAATACGGGCAAGATCTTCTGCGTCACCGCTGCCTGTGATCATTGCGCAGGCATTGAGCATGATCTCAAGGAACTCGGCGCTGCCTGTGGTGTAGATAGTGAAGTCCATAGATATCTCCGTTACGCGCCTGCGTTATCGTTGATGGTTCCCTGTGGCAGAGTTCCGCTATCAAACACAGGGGCCATCTGGAGCATTTTTTCTGCTTGGCCATCGGCATCTTTGCCCTGCATTGCGTCCTCGATGTACGAGCGGTATTCGTCCATGAGCTCACCCTTTGTAGCCCGCAGATCCTCGATCACCTTCCCTGCGTCCGCCATGTTTAGGCTGGTCAGGCCCTTCTCTGTGTGCCCAAGCAGCTGGTAGATCAGGCTCATCGATGCATCAGCAGCAATTTTCTTGGCGAACTGATTCAGGTAGTCATAACCGGATTGCGCCCCTGCCTTCTGGGTGATCTTCATCAGATTCACCCCTACGCGGCTTGATGCGAGGTATGCAATCCGGTTTCCGTCAGCAGCGGTTGCAGTGCCGTTGGCAAAACGCTCAAGGATTCCATTGTTTTGAAGATCCTCAAGGATTCGGGTTTCGAGGCCCTTGAAGCTGGTGAGAGTGCGGATGTTCGGTTCTGAGCAGTCAGGGTCATCCTGGTCGCACTGGTAGACCTTGACATCGAGATTGGTTGAGCCCTCAACCAGAATCTTCAGACCTTCGCCGGTGATCAGCTTCGGCATGGGATGCGCAGCGAAGTTTTTCCCCCCGCTGGCGTCGTTGGTGAGCGACACGTTGTAGCTGCCGACCATCGACATGATGAATTCCGCGTTTTCGTCGCTGCCGAATAGGATCTGCGACTGGAGGCCAGACTTCATCATGGCGCACCACAGAACGTTCCCTGTGTTCTCACATTGAACGGCCTTACCAGAGGCAGCAATCCGGTTGGCTGGTGAGTCTTCTTTGGTGGATTTCGCGGTAAAGAAGTCAGATGAGACGTTCGACCCGAAGGCCGTCATCGCGGATTTGAAGTCGGTGCTTTCTTCGTATGCCTTTTTGGCATTCGTAACCAACCCACTCGCCAGCTGGCAGCTGTTGGAAAACATTTGATTGAGCGCCTGGATCTTGTTGGCCAGGTTGCGGATCACACCACCTGTCTGAGCGTCCATCGCATCGAGGGCCAACTCAAAGGCAAAGCCCGAAACAATGCCAGCCGCGTTCGACGCCACATTCCTCATGAGCGCTACAAACTCTTCGCCGTTGATAAAGGAGAACGAGCCGCTGTAAAGGTTGATCCCCCCGCATCCACCCTTTGCGCTTGGCGGGGTAATGCTGATGAGGTTGGCAGTGGATATCCGATTCCGAAGGACAACGGACCCGCCGGTAATAACGCCGCGTGTGGCTGTTTTATATGCCCCTGGACTGGTGACGTTGATCATGCCGCTGAACATTTCATTGACCTGCTGTTGAATGTTCGCGTGAGCCCCGAAGGGCACCATCAGCGCTACAGCAAGGGCGATCGGTTTGATTTTCACTGGGCACCTCCGTTGTCTTTTTGAAAGGCGCGACGAGCTTCATCGCGCATCCGATTCACGAATTCGTTAGGGTTTTTTGTTGCGTCGGGCGGTGCGTCAGCCAGTTTCGTGGCGTCGATCAAACCCATGGTGTTAAGGCGGGATGTAGCGTTGTATTCCTGATCGGAAATCAGCCCTGCTTCATTCGCTGCCATTAAAATCCGAGTGGTTGCCGTCTCCATTGAGACGGTGCTGAAGCTGACGATCTTCACGTCATTCGGAGGGATGACTAGGGCCAGCGCAGGCGAGGTGATGATGCCCAGCTGCTCTGCGAGCCCAGTGTCGTACTGTGTGTTTGGGTATTTGCCGCCAGGAAGGGGGGCCCCATCCATCGAGACGGGCATGACAGTAAACCCGTACCTAAACTCGAGAGCAGAGACCGCTGCCTGGGCCTGTTCGCACAGAATGCAGTCGTTACCGTTGTAGAAGAACATCAGCGCAGAGCTGCCAGCGATGAGCTTCAACAGGGTTTCTTTCTGCTTGCCGGCCGCAGTTGCCAAAGCATCTGAGGCGGCGTTGGAAGCCGGATAACGCATGTCCTCATCGAGCAGTGGATCATTTCGGATTACGTCAGCTGAGCGGCGTGAGAATCGCTCGGCCTTGTCCATCATGATTCGGTTGGCCCAAAAATATGCACTCACGTTCTCTTTGGTAGGGTTATCCATTGCTGCGTCACGCAGTTTCGGAAGCATCTCCCGAATCCACGCCACGCTGCCGGTCGGGGGCAGCTCGGGCGCGGCTGGTTCGGAGGCTTCCCTTTCGGCTTGAGGTGGGGCCGCTGGAACCGGCGCGGGCTCGAGTTTTTCGGGTTCCTGTTCAGGAGGCGGATCTTCGTACCAGAACCAACCGCGCTCTTTGTCCTGGTAGAACGAAGAACCACCAACCTGTGGCGTTTTCGACTCGGTGGGCTTGGTCTCTCCCGCAAGGGATGTGCTGCTTATAGCGGCAGCAAGCAACAAGATGGGAAAATTTAGGGGCGTCATGAGTCCGTCTGGCCAAGATGAGGATGCTCGAATTGTGAGCGTTGGCCAACAGGAGGGGGCGCGTTTTCAGGCGCTTTTACGGTCGGAAAAAGAGGGGGAAGTTGAGAAGGCCAGAGGCCTATCGCTGTGCGCGATAGACCTCGTGGCCGAGGAAGCCGAGAGAACCACGTTCACGAAGAACGTCATTCCAATCGACACCTTTGGAGCCGTCAGGGATGGGCATGTCCGGCAGCATTATTTGCGCCTTGATCCCCATTTCCCACAGACGTTTTTTTAAGGCGAATGCCGCTTTTTGGCCACCTTCTTTGCGGTCCTTATCAGCCCAGATTCGGACTGCTTTAGTGCAGGCTGGTGGTACGAAGCTCTCCAACAGGTAGGAATTCACCAAGGGCCATACTGGTATACCCATAGCTGTTTCCACTGACAGGGCTGTTTCCAATCCTTCACATACATCCAAGACTTCTCCTGGATGCGATGTTGGAACCGCGCAGCCGGGAAGCTTGCGGTAGCTGGGGATTGGGAACATTTTTTTTGGCTCAGCGAGATCGGCTTTCTCACCTTTCATTGTCAGGTAGTGACGGTTGATGGTCACAGCCTGGCCTTCAGGATCGATGAGCGTACACACTATCCCTGGATGCTTAGAACGCTTGCCGGCTTTGTCCTTGTAGGTCAATTCCGGGTGAAAGCGAACGTAGCGGCTCAGCTCTGGTCGATCCCAAGCAAGAATGCCTCGGGAGCGAAGATAGAGCCTTGCTGGTTCCGCTGATGGGTCTGTGAGAGGAACGGTTCCCTTCCACAGGTTGCGCATAGCTTCACGCAGCCAATCGTCTGAAGCCTCTGGTTTTGCTGGGGCTCGCTCCTTACGGATTACAACGCTTGGGATAAATCCGTCAGCGGTGCGTCCATACGGGTCTTTGACCCGGAGCAATGCTCCAACCTCCTGTAAAGCATGATGAAAGCTCCAACGGTTGACCCACATCAGCAAGGCTATGCCATCAGCCTTGACTCCGCAGGTACGGCAGATACCACCGCTCGACGATCCAGCCGTCTTGCGGAAAATCTTAAAACCGTCTTCCCCACCATGCACCGGACATGGAACCCCACGTCCTGCTTTCTTGTGTGCCGGCACCAATGAAGATGCGAGGCTTGCGTAAATGTCATGCCAGCGGCCATCAGCGGCTACCAGCACATCTTGCTTCTCTGGGGCGTAATTGCCTTCTGAGTCTTTGGACATGGGTACCTCCGTTTGGTTGAGATGCGCCCCGAAGGGCGCATTGCTGGCTATTTCACGATTTTGATTTCCCAGGAGTTGCGGTAGGTATCAACCCACTCCTGTTCTTTCTTACCGTCGACAAGGACCTCTTTGAGCACACTCACGGCGGTTTTGCCGAGGAATGTCAGGGAGATATTGTCACCTTGTTGCGCTCCAGATTGACGTAGCTGAGCGTTGAGCTCGATTCCCCACACCAGGTGTTCACCGATACGCAAGAAGAACGACTTTCCGTTCTTCTTGAGAAACCGATAATGGGCGAAACCTGAACCGCGGTATTCGCCGGTAACAGACCTGCCAGCAACGCCTTGGAAATTGAGTTCTGGTGCGCGCTCATCTTGATCTTCATCGCCTTGGGCGACTTGGATCTCTTGAGCTGTTTCTTGATGCGCGGGCTGGGATTCGCGAGGGATGAACTCCCCTTTGATCTCGCCCTGCTCTTGGTTCTCGATCGATGCAACCTGGTTGCGGCCTTGCGGCCGGTACAGTGTGTTGATCACCACCGGTTCAAGCGCTTGGTGCAGCGTTTCATTGCTTTCTGGCCCGGGAAGTTTATGAGCCAGGCGCTCTGAAACAATGCACAGGCCTTGCGGCAGTCGGAGATAGCTTGGAACATCGAAGTCAATACGGATCATTTCTCTTCTCCCTGGCGACGCAGGTAGGAGGGAATGTAGTAGTTGTCATAATCGACGCTGCTACACCAACGGGCGTTAGGTAAGGTCTTGGTCGCTTGAGGAGCCGAAGCCTTCAGACAACCGCGTAGGTAGCTCAGAACACCACGCAGGATCTGCTCAGCATTCAGGATTACCACGGCGAGGAACACGCAGAGAGTCAAAGGCAAAACATGCTTTGCAAACTGCGGTGCGTATACAGCTCCCAACGTAGCAACGAGGAAGCCAAACGCGGTCAGCACTTTAACTTTGAGGGTTGTAGATGCCATTTTTCAGTTCTCCATTTTTTTAAAACGGAGAACGCCCTAACGGGAGTTCCCCGTCAGGGTTTTTTTGACACAAAAAAAGGAAGCCAATGGCTTCCTTTTTTGATCGGCGCTACGCGAACGCAGGCTTGGTTTTTAAGCTGATAAGCTCAGCTTGGCTTGCTCCCAGACGCATACACGTCATGGGTACCAGTGGCAGCAGCATGCTGTCACTTAGGGTCAATGGCCTCCAGGAGGCGAATTCTTAATCGACCTTGGCCGATGAGTGCTGTAATTCTCGCCGCCATTTCAGTCTGTCGTCAACCAGAAAAAATCACTTCAAATTCCGACGCTAATCGTGCGTGAAATCGCGATCCAGATACTACGCAAGCTGGTGCAATAGTCCGGCCACCAACATCCGGAGAAACCGCTAATGGCGACCACTCAACCACAACCGAAGAAATACCAATACTCCAAACCATCCCTCAAAGGAAAGATGGTACTGAACACTGAGCAGGCGAAGTTCTTCGCCGGCAACCGTTTCGATAGCCTCATGACGGCTCTTTTTATCATCGACGTTACGTCCCGCAAGCTGGCCAAAAACCTCAAGACCTTTGATCACAAAGCGGTGGTTGATGCGGTCTCGAAGAAAATCGAGCGCATGGAAGTAGCCGTGCGTGACGAGTCTGAGCGGATGGACACGCTTTTGAAGAGCCTGGGAATCAAAGAGCTTGCAGGGTACAGCTCACCACTGACTCGCGAATTCGAAATCACCAGCCCGGAAATCAAGAGGATGAGCAGCCTGCTTCAGGCATTTGACCATCTGATTATCCAGGTTGATACAGCTTGGCTGCATGAGAAGATCGATAGCTCGGAAGCTGAGGAGTTTCGTGCAAACAAGAGCAACCAAATGGCCCGGCTGATCCGCTCGCTCGTTGGCCTCGGTCAGAGCGCGCGTGCAAAGGCATACGCGAGCAAGGTCGCAGAGCTTCAGGAAGATATCGAGAAGGCTGAAGCCAAAGTGAACGCTGACAAGGAGGAGCGCGAGGCGGCGGGTCACATTGAGCCTGATGGCAATGCCGACCCTCTCGATTCGCTTCCTGAAGAAGCCGTTGCTTGATCGCGCCAGTTATGAAAACGCCCCGCATTGCGGGGCGTTTTGCTTAGGAGAGTCATTATGCTTGATGATCTTACGTCAACACCGGCAAGAACCAGTAGAAGACGCAGAAAAGCGACGGATCAGCCTCCTCCACGCGAAGCTATCCCACTGTGGGTAGAAGAGCTGGCCACCGACGAATCACTTGAAGCGCCGCCAGAGGCGGTATTTTGGGATACGGTCGCGATCATCTCTGTCACTGCTGCCGTTCTTGTTGGGGTGGCGATAGGTGTTCCTCTCGGGGTCTATCTTCATGGCACGTTATAGATCCATCCTCGCCTCGGCGCTTCAGCTTCTCGACATGCCGTCTTGCAGCCCAATACCCCCCCTTGATTCTGCGCTCGCTCAGCGCCCGGCAGATTGACACAACATGGCCCCGAGTAAAAACCGGGGCTTTGTAGGACTGGATTTTACGAATCACGCCCCAAATGCTGTAGACCCGCTCAGGCATTCCATAGGTGAAGCTGGCCTGCCCTGCCATCACTGCGTAGCTGTGGATTTTCTGAGAGTGGACTCCGGTGACCTTCTGAACTGCCTTCACGTGTGCGTAGTTCTGCATAAGCGGGTTTTGCACGCGGTATTTCCTTCGGCCGACAATCTGCAACCAGCTCTCGGGAGCTTCCGGGTAGGTGATGATCTTTCCCTTGAAACACTTCGTTTCCAGGACAAAGATCCCGTAGCGCGACACGATGATGTGGTCAACCTGTGTCGACTCTCCCCTTGTCTTGCCACGATAGATCGCGTTGGCGAACACCTTGTATTCGCCACTTAGGCATACGCGGAGCATGAAGTTCACCTTGTACTCCCCCCACCACCCTCGGTAGGCTGGGAATTCAAGTAGACGAACGTGGGCGATGCCCGCGAGAACCCCCAGAATCAAAACCGGGGGTAGGTACAGCATTAGAAAGTCATTCATACCATCGCAAATCCGCCCTTACGGGCGGATTCTCCATTAGAGCTTCGAGCAGCAATCTGTCCATCGCCAGAACATGTACATGGCATCGTTCCCAGTACCTGGAACATGCCGACTAGGCCCACCCTCCCAAGTCTGCGGCGGTTCTCCGAGCCACATTGCTCTGCTGTTCTGCGACTTTGGCCAGAACTGGGTCACTTTGTACTGGCTTTTCGGAATCGTCGGGTAGATACCCGCCTTGCACACGTTTTCATCACCCATAGTGCGTCGAGCGAGGCCCCTGCGGTGTTGCTGAGCGATCACTCGCGCAGCCAGCAATGCTGTCGTCCGGTTTGCATCTTGCGCCACGGTTACGCCGGCAAATGGATAGATACTCCCCCATGTACCTGTACACCACCAAAGCGACTCAAGAGGTTCCTTTCGTGCGGTAACCAACGCGGATTCGGCAGCACATGCCGCAATAGCGATTGGGTTTGCCACTGCCGCGGACTCGGGGTGCTGGAAGAACGCCAACGTACCGTTGTTCCAGGTCGGGTCGATCTCAGTGAACGAGATGATATCGAGGTCGAGATAACCGTCCGGATTGCATTTGGTAGGCGTGTAGAGATCGAGGATCTGAAGCAGCGGGAAGGCATACAGGTGAGCGTGGTAGAACGAACCGGCGGCCTGTCCTGTCTGGGTACTATTGTCCTGCCGAAGCCGACCATAGCTGCGCTTGTTGCCAAGCGGGAGCGTCACACCGCCTAGGGTTGGCGAGCAACCAGGCTTGCGGACAGTTTCAACCATCCGGGCCGGCTCCCACATAGCAGTGATGATTCCTGGCTTGTAGATCGAGGACGAGCCTTCCTGGCAGATACAGAAGACCATTTTTGTAGCCTTGGCGGGTGCTGTGCCGGGGGTTATTTGCACACCAGATACACGGATTGGGAAAAGGCACGCCCAGCAGATGTCGGTGAACAACTTCGGACCAAAAAGGCCAGAGTCCTCACACATCACCTCACCGGACGAAGCCGTATCAGCCGCTATCCCTGGCAGGGAAAACATACCTGCAATCATCAGAAGTGCGGCGGCTATTACCTTATTGATGCTCATGATTGGCCTCCTCGAAGGCTGATTGAGCAACCTCGCGGACGATGAAGTTTTCTGTGTCGGCTGTTACGACAGAAGGTGCGCGAAGGATCTGGAAGCGCTCCGCCATGTCAGGCGGCAATAGGTAGAGGGGCGCATCCAGGCTGTCCTGTACGCTGTTGAACAGATCCCAACCAGAGGAAGTGGGAATCTGAGTAGCCATTACCGTGACGGTCAGATTTTCCCCGTGGTCTGCGTATTCACGCTTCGCCAGGGCAACCTGCCAAGGCTGCGTCGGATCGATTACTACCAGTTTCTGGTCAAACGGCATCATGTCGAGTGGATTAATCCTTCCGGCCTTTTGAACGACCCTGCCTTGGCTATCGAGGATGTCATCGGGGACAATGACCGATGGGTCGACGAGGCGGGTGGCACTCTCAGTTACCGGCGGCAATGGATGCCCTTTGTGGTTATCCCAAAACCGGGCGATTGCTCGCTTTTTCATGGCGTCGGTGTCCAGCTCTGCAATGCGCTGTTTCGCAACCTCCATGAGGTCTGGCTCTATGATTTCCTGTGTGGAGCCAATAGTGCCTAAATCCCCCCGCTTCCCCTCCTTAACCGCTCCCTCGATATAGCTGACAGAAGACGACCCAGCAGCTTTAGCGATCAGAGCATCATTCGGTGCTTCGAGAGCCACGGTGGGGACGGCTGAAACGCTGTGACGTTGGAATGCGAGAGGGTCAAGCAGAACGCTTACAGTGCTTTGCGTCTCTTGCGTGAGAAGGTGCATTTTGGTCACAGCATCGCCCATCGACATACCATCAGGTATGCCTCGAAAAACGATGCCAACACCAGGCAGTCCGTCAAAAGACAGCAGTATGTCTTTGAGGGCGGTAGCGCCCATCGACCACGACACGAAAATCAGAGTGCGATTTCCATCGCCCAGAGGATGTTTTTTCTCGCGATCTGAGCCATCCGCGCTAGCTAGCCCTGAGTCGCTCTGCTGAACATTTTCATCACCGGCTTGAATGATGGCCTTTTCAGCCATCTCACTCACCCAACTCATGTCATCTTGGCCGCTTTCTGCGCGCGCGGCATTCGCATTTCGGCTGATTTCCCGAACCTGCTCCAGGAGCACAGGATCGAATTCCTTGATGTCGTACTTGCGAATGCCAAGGTCATCGCCGGCGATGGCCATCGTGCAGCCAAAAGCCAACCCAATGCACATGGCTAATTGCTTTTTCACCATATTGGATACGCCTTCCCGATGATTTGGTCTGTCGAAGCTGAGCCCCAGTAGCGGGAGTCGAAAGAGTCTGGCGTGCGGCCGAAGAACCAGTAACGGCCCTCGCCTATTTTCCCTTCCCGAACATATTGCTGGGGATCAATGCCGTGCTGGCTGGCGACCTGAAGCCCTTTGCCTACGGACACTCCATTGATGGTTGTTTCATCAAGCGTGACTTTGGCGTGATCGCCAGGCATCCCCTCAAGCACCTTCACGATGATTGTGCCGTCAGCAAAAATCGGACTCAGACCTTTGGAGTGAAAGGCGTAGATTTCACCGCGCACCAAGTCATCCTGCTTTTTATCGATGATCCATAGCCTGTAAGGGGGCAGGCATAGGGAGTCCTGGCTAGCGATAGCGATCGAGTAACGGGATGCCAGCAGCACAATGCTGCCGGCAACCACTGCCGAAAAGAGTAGGCCTTTGCCGATAAAGGCCACCGAGAGTCGCTTTGGAGCTCGATCTCGCTCAACCTTCGCCATTGCCCTTCGAACCTTGGCCTGAATGCTGAAGGGGTTCGACAAGGCCATTACGCGACTTCCGCCGGATCAGGGTTGTACTCGACACCTCGATCACGGAGCACGCGCAGAATTGCCTCATCCTGCGGAACGCCGGTGAGCGTGTAATTTCGGATCGCTTGCACATCTTCGGGTGCGGTCGAGTAGAGGAGGATCGAGTATGGGTCCACCGTGAGTCGCACGATGCCGGCACCGCGGGGGGTGAGCATGAATATCTCGGAGTAATGCCCTTTGTACGACTTAACAGTCTTCAGGATTCGATACCCGCCCTCACCCAGCGGCAGGCGCTTGTTTTCCTGGATAGCATCAATAGCTTCGGCCTTCTGTCCTAGCAGTAGGGTGAACGCAGAGTTTTCAGCGATGGCTTGTCCGACTTTATTCTGATAGAGGTCGTTGACCCCCTGGGTAATGACGATGGCACTACCGCCATATTTCCGGAATCGCCGGTAACCGTGCTCGATGAACTCACCAACGTTGCCCTGGGAGAGAAGCGACCAGGCTTCGTCAATGATCACGATTTTCGGGCGGTCACGCTCACCAAGGTACATGTCCTGCTGGATCTGGTAGATGAGCTGAAGGAGTACGACTTGCTGAAGGTGTTGACGCCCCTTCAGTTCCTCAAGCTCGAGTACGGTGAAGGGGTTCTTGAAGTTGAGATTGTTCTTACCATTGAAGAAGCGGCCGTACTGTCCCTTCGAGGTGAATGCGAAGAGCTGATGACCAATATCTTGAATACGCGGGTCTGGGTCGGCAAGGAGAGAGTCAGCAATGCTGTCGACAATCATCGTCTTGCCAAGCGTTTCCCAGCATTGTGTAAGGTGCCTTTTTAGCCCTGCGGTTTGGAAGTCGATCAGAGGTACGGTCGGAGCAGCCATAGCAGAGAGCAACCCAACCAGGACATCCTCCTCCTCGCTGTAGTCTTCAATTAGCTCGAAGGGGTTGAGGCAGAGGTTCGACTCCTGGTCAAAGCGTGCAAAGTCGCCCTTGTACGCTTCAGACAGCTTGAGGTAGGAGAGGCCCACATCGATGACCCAAACCTTCGCCCCAATACTCAGATACGACGTGATGAGATAGTTGGTCGCAAACGACTTCCCGGAGCCCGACTGAGCGGCAATCATTGCGTTGTAATTGGTGTCGGAGTCAAAGAGGTGGAAGCTGACCGGCTGACCGTTTCGGGAAATGAACGGGGCCACATGAGTTCCTGTGCCCTTCCAGTCGCCATAGATTGGCAGCAATGGCAGTGCTTGGGTGAGGCTCAGTGTTTTGAACCGGAACAGCTCCTTCATCGCATCCGGGTCGGCGCACATCGGCAAGGAGTTCACGAACACGGGCAGCACACAGAACTTGTCCTCCATGAGACTGAAGCCCTGCGTAGCAAAGTGGCTCTTCGCATTCGATGCCGCCTGAATAAGGTCTTCGCGGTTCCGGCCGAACACCACGAGGGTCATTGTCGCTTGTACGTTGGGAAGCCCTTTGTCTAGGTCTTCAAACAGCGTGTCATAGGCCTCCTTCGTTTTCCGTAAAACGGGAACGAAATGCACCATCGGGCCGAAGCTCTGGTTGATGGACCATTGGCGGCGTTTCGACAGCTTGTCCTTTGTCTCCAGCTGGGGAGGGAAATACAGGGTCATATTGATAATGCAGTTGCCCCGGATGCCGCCGCGCTGAGACAAAATGTCAGCGAGATACTGAGAGGCATCGCCCTGCCACATGACATCAGGAAAGCGCTTGGCCGAGAGCGTTTTTACGAAGCAGTCCTCTCCGATCTGAAGGTGGTCTTTCTTCACGTCGAGGCTGCGGTTGTAGTCGAGGATCTGCTCATTCAAGGGCTTGTCTGTGTCCGCTTTCATGTCCGGATCTTCGCGCCACGATGCTGTTGGCCCCTGGTTCAGGATGGAGGAGAAAATTTCTCGGTAGGAATCGTTGGTGAGGGGCACGGCTGCCAGGTTGCAGCTGTCCAGCGAGGTTCGCAGTCCGTCGAAAAGCTCCTTCGCCGCGTTCGCTTCTGTCTGGGTAGGCAAAGCATTGGCGATCGGAATAGTTACGGATACGACCAGACTCTGCTCACGAATTCGTACACCCGAGATTGAATCAACTGGGCGCATGGTGCGGTCGCTGAAATAATCGGCTCGCGCGTTTGTCACCTTCTCCAACAATGCTTGAGTTTCTACGGGAAGGTCAGTGCGGCCGGATTCACGGAAGGCCCGGCGCAGACGAAGGAATCCCGTCTTCATCTCATTGATATTTTCAGTGCAAATGAGGCTGAACTGGATCGTCGTCTTCTCAGGCCAGTCGACCGTTAAACCAGCCTTCAGGCGGTCGCCTTCATCCCCGTTTGAGCCTGAGAGAGGGGAACACAGGAATGCGAATCCTAGGCGGTTCCCTTCCAGCTGGAACAAGTAAAGATTCGGCTCGTAGGCAAGGCCGTTGATCAGTTTCGAGAGCCGAGGTGTTGAGCGGATAAGCGCTTTGAGCATTTCTGAATTCCTTAGAGGGTGCGATTCGATTCAATCCAGGCGCGCAAGCCTTCTTCAGGCTTGCCTTCTCGGGTCAAGCCATCATCACGAATGAGGAAAGGAACATTTCGAGCGCCAAGAAACTGAGCAGTCATCCGGCGCTTCGAGATCACATCCAGATCACACTGAGCGGTCGGGAGCTGTTCGAGAGGAGTTTTCATGTCGCCGGACGCGCCGGCTTTCCACGCAGCAACCTTGTCTTTCGCGCAGAGGAGTTCTTTAGTACGCACAGCGCTCTCTTGGCTGAGCAGCGGCAACATCAGCACGTCGAGTCGATACCCTTCGGGCAGAGATGTGCGGGCTTGTTGAATGATCTCTTTGCAGAACCCGCAAGCAGGGTCGGAGAACATGGTGATCGCTTTCTCACCGTTGCCGACAGTGAGAGGGGCGAGATCCTTGAAACCGAGGTTGGTCTTATCCACTGGAATGTAGTTGGCGGCGATCCGAGCATCCTCGATGGTTTTCAACTCTTTCTTCGCCCACACGTCATAAACCGTTCCCTGGATGATGAATCGGCCGGTATCGCTAATGATGGCGAATTTGCCGTTCTTCTCGATCGCCAGCATTGCAGACGCAGGAAGCATCACTACCTTGTCTGCGTTCTTGTCCGCAGGGCTCGCAGCTACTGCGGTGCCAGCCACTGCAAGCAGCGTCATAGCAAGAATGGTTTGGGTTGGTTTGAACATGGGCTTACCTCCTGAGTCGATTCACCCAGAGTATTTGGCCCGGAAAAGAAAAGGCCTCTTTTTCAGGACGTTTTAGCGTCGGAAAAAGAGGCCTTTCAGAGAGGCGTTCTGACTTAGATCAGAAGCCTACAGGCAGGGCTTGGAGAGCGCTGGTGACTACAGCTGCTGCTGGGATAGTTGCCGACATTACCGACTCGATAACATCCGGCGCAGCATAGAGGCCAACACCGCCGCCAACGCCAGTAACGAACGGCATAAGCGATTGGCGAAGAACGCCAGCGCCGATGCCGGTGAGGATCATCAGGCCGATCAGAATGCGGCCGAGGGTACCTTGCATCCACTCGGTCAAGGTAATCCACACGCTATCGAACGTATCGCCGCCGGTACCTGCGAGCGCGGTACCGGCAGCCACCATTGCCGCTGCGATGGCCATCGTTTGGAGGGTTGCTTTGTTGACGTGCATTGGTCTTGCTCCTAGAGGTTGACATGCGCAGGGGCTGCGCTCCGGAGACATTTTTCGTGCTTTCCGTAAGCCTGTGTTTCGCTTTCAAGCGCATTTGTCGACGGAAATTAAAAAGGGCCGCTTTATGCGGCCCTTCCCTTTACTTGTTGGAGACTGGAGGTGATTCGGCACCAGAGTTATCGATGCCTACCAGGGTAATTACCGGTTCGCCATCTGGATAACGCCACATTGGTACGGAGATGCTGTTTGAGCTGAGAGCCTGCTGCTCACCATTGATGAACCAAAGGTTTTTGGCCATGCGGCCATCTTCATCAGTACAAACGGCTTTTGCCAGCCAGGAGGTTCGACCGACCACAACCTCCAGTTTGCAGACAGGGGGCTTATTCCTTGCGACCGAGATGTCAACCTCGCCTGCTGCTGTGTGGCCCATTGCGCTGGCGACATCCAGTTTCACCGTATACACACCCTCTTTTTCAAGGGTCGCCCGGCCATAGTCCCCCGAGCTAGATAGCGTCTCCCCGTTGAGACTGAACGTTTTGCTGAGTATCTGATCCTTAGGGTGCCCGCCGGTGATTGACGGCCGGATCAGAACGCCCAGCGGGGCACGATTCGCGTCGTTATCCCCACTCCAGGACAATTTCACATCCCACGGAATCGGCTCCAAAAACTCCATCTCTGTTTCGGCATAGCTATAGTTGCCCCGCGAGTCGGTGATGTGAGCGCCGAATGTGTAGATCCCCGGCTCAGTCAGCCGCACGATACGACTGGTCTGGTTGGTGTCCTTGATCATTTGGAGGCCAGCGTAGGGTGGGATATCCCACTCGATGGTTAAGCCCTCGAATTCTCGGAACAAGCCAAGAGATCGAGCCGTCATGGTCAAGTCTGCCGGCGCATACTTCGCTGAGTACTTCGTGTTGATCTTCCACTCAGGCCAGTCATAGGACCAGAAAATCAGGCGGTGCTGAGTTAGACCCAAACCGCCTCGATCCTCATACCCATTGATCCAAGATCGGACGCTGATGTGGCTCTCTTCTTTCTCCATGTCCTCCCGAGTGGGGGTGTACTTCACTTCGGTGGAGTCGACGACTGTGCCGTCCGGCAGGATGAACTCACCATCCATTGTCATATCCATTTTTGGGTACGGCATCATCAAGTTGGCGACCCAAGTAGCTTCCTTTCCTACCTCAGGACGACGCGGCCCGATTATCTGTACACGAGGCGGTCGGACAGGTCTAAACGCAACACCTGCGCGGAGGGTTTTGTAGACGCGCTTATCCTCTGGGGAGTCTGAGTACTTCAGCCTGGCCGTGAGGTATACACGATCAGCGGAATTACGGCCCAGTCGGTAGGAGCCTTCCCCGGCGACCCAAGTCTTACCGCGATCCTCCGACCATTCCACAACCATTCCGGTCGTATCGAGCGTATTACCCTTGAGGTCCGTGAGTTTGAACGTGCCGCTATCACCAATAAACACGTTTGCTGGGCCTTTGAGGCGGGCAACAGGCACGACATAGGCAATAACTTCGACCGTAGGCGTCATGGATTTCGCGCCGCTATGGCGGTTCGTCAACTCTGCCCTCAGCAGATATGTACCGTAAGCGTACGCTCGCTACCGTCTTGACCCTCGGGTCTTAATCCGCTTCAGGCGCTGGTTGATGGCGTCGCGGTCAAAAGCCGTGGGATCGAAGGTATCGCCGTACCAGTCGAGCATGTTCAAGTATTCGGGATGCTCGGGGTCGGCAAGCGCATCCAGAAAATCAGCGTAGCCCGGTGCGCCGCCAACATCCTCCGGCGGACTGGCATTGGCGCCGTCGATGCAATACGGCACTTGCGGGCACGCAATGGCCGGCAACAGCCGCTCGGTCTTGATCCGGTGCTCCCAGTTGTCGCCAAAGTCATAGACGTAACGAAACGTCTTCGACCCATACAGCACCTTTGTCAGTGTCTTGCGCTGTTCCGAAACGACCGAAGGGCCCCAGTCGGGATCGGGAATACCGTAGCTTTCGCCAGCGATTTCAAACTCGTGAAGATGGGTGTCGCTCCAGCCCATCACCACCTGAATGACCTGGTGCAGCTTGCTCAGGGTGATGCGCTCGGGCACGGCGACCCGGCGCCAGATGGCGGGTTTTATCCACGTCAGCTCGATGTGCAGTTGCAGGAGACGGTCGCTGGCCGGCTGGCGCAAACGGGTGACGTTGGGCATGGGTCAAGCGGCCTCATGTTCTAAGGTAGGCAGAGCAATATTCCAGGGCAGCAAATCGTCGAGCTGATTGATTGGATAGTCGGCGATGCGCTCCAGCACGTGCGTCAAATAAGCCTGTGGGTTCAATGCGTTGAGCTTGGCTGAACCGACCAGGCTATAGATCGCCGCCGCTCTTTCTCCGCCGGCGTCGGAACCGACGAACAGATAATTCTTGCGACCCAGCGCGACTGTACGCAGGGCGCGTTCGGCGGCGTTGTTGTCGATCTCAATGCGGCCATCCGTGCAGTAGCGCGTCAGCGCCTGCCAACGTGCGAGGGCATAGTAGATCGCACCGCTCAGCGCCGATTTGGACGGCAGTTGCGTCAGCGTGTGGTTAAGCCAGGCGTGAAATTGCGCTAGCAGCGGGCTGGCTCGCCGCTGCCGCACTGCGCGTCGTTGATCGGGCGGTTGTCCACGAATTTCCGCCTCAATGGCGTATAGCGCACCAATCCGCTGCAAGGCTTCAGCGGCGATCGGTGAGGCCAATGCCTTGTGCAGGTCGAAAAACTTGCGCCGGGCATGCGCCCAACAAGCCGCCTCGTGAATCGTGCCCGCGGCATAGAGTTGAGCGAAACCGGCATAACCATCGGCTTGTAATGTCCCGGCGAAGCCTTTGAGATGGGCTCGGGGGTGCTCGCCTTTGCGATCCGGCGAGTAGGCAAACCAGACCGCCGCAGGTGTGCTACTACCTGTGGGGCGCTCGTCACGCACATACGTCCACAAGCGTCCGGTCTTGGTTTTACCCTGGCCGGGGGCGAGCACGGCGATCGGCGTATCGTCGGCGTGGACTTTGTTGCTGGTCATGACGTGCTGCCGCAACCGGCCGACCAATGGCTGCAAGAGCCGGCTCGCTTCGCCGACCCAGTCGGCCATGGTCGAGCGCTCCAGGGACACGCCCTCGCGCGCATAGATTTCGGACTGCCGATACAGCGGCAGATGATCCACGTATTTGGACACCAGCACATGGGCCAACAATCCTGGCCCGGCAAGCCCCCGGGCAATCGGGCGGCTAGGGGCAGGAACCTGCACAATCCCGTCACAGCAGCGGCAAGCCAACTTGGGCCGCACATGGCGAACCACCTTGAACCGTGCCGGCACGTACTCCAGAACTTCAGCCACGTCATCACCCAAATGGCGAAGTTCGCCGCCACAGCCAGGACACTGCGTATCGGGTCGATGGACGTGGATTTCACGCGGCAAGTGCGCGGGCAATGGCTTGCGTCGTACAGGGGGACGTGGATGCGATTCGGCTGGTGGTGGCGAGGCCAGTGCGGCCTCGCTGACCTGCAACTCCTCGAGCGTCAGTTGCAGTTGGTCGAGCATGCCATCGAGTTGCTCAGAACGCCGACCAAACTGCGTGCGCCGCAGCTTGGCGATCATCAGTTTCAGGTGCTCGATTTCCCCGCGCTGGGCGGTTACCAAGGCTTTCAAGGCCTGGATGTCGTCAGGGAGGCAGTCAGTCGCGCAGGTCATGGCGCGATGTTACTGGTGTTCTCCTGCGTTGAAAATCAGACCGTTCGTACCGGTGCGGTGCGTATCGGTCGGCGCCAATCGATGCCCTCCAACAGCATCGCGAGTTGTGCCGTCGTCAAGGATACGCTGCCGCTGGCGGCCTGCGGCCAGACGAAGCGCCCCTGCTCGAGCCGCTTGCAGAACAAACACAAGCCATCGCCATCCCACCACAGCAATTTAATCCGGTCACCCCGTCGGCCTCGAAACACAAAGATCTGGCCAGAGAATGGATCCGCTTCAAGCTGAGTTTGCACCAGGGCCGCCAGGCCATCGAACCCCCGCCGCATGTCCGTGACCCCGGCAGCGATCCAAATGCGAGTCCCGATGGGCGGAGCAATCATCGCAACACCTGCTGCAAGACCAGTTGCAAGGTTTGCGGGTCGGGCACGCCCTCAATGCGCAAGGTGACCCGACCGCACTCCACGACCAGACCGCCCGGACTCAGCGGCAGTCGCACGGCCTCTTCCGCTGAAGACGTCGGCGCCTTGCTCAGATTGACCGGTAACAAAGTGGCCTGCTGGGCGACTGACCCCAGTTGCCCCTCCCGATAGTGACGGCGCCATTTGAAGACGAGATTGGCATTGATCTCATGCTCTCGGGCGATCAACGCGACTGATGCGCCGGGCAATAGCGTGGCCTCGACGACACGACGCTTGAACTCCACCGAAAAGTTGGGGCGTCGACTGCGACGAGGAGTAGAAGGGAGCGTATCCACAATGGTGCCCACTAAAAAATGGTGGGCACCATTGTGGCTATTCAAGGCTAGGGCAGGCAGTGGGTGCAGGGCGGACGCTTACTATGTACCCCGCTGAAAGATCATGCTGAGCCGTTGCGGCAGCTTCGCATTGGCCTCAACGCCTTCCCACGACACACCGCCGTCTTTGCTCATTTCCCAGCGAACCTCACCAATGTCTCCTGACTGGTAGCGATCATTGGTGACGGCGTAGAAGCTGCTGCGAAGAGGAGCAGGGCCGATAACGCGCAGCGCCTGAATTGAACCATCAAGAGCTTCGCCGTTTAGCACGGAAAGCACCATTGGCGAGCCCGACTCCCGAATCAGCTCGTATTCCGGCACAGGCGAGCGAACACGCGCTTCAGCAATGATGCGAACCGCTTTGTTCGTTAGCGATTGCAAATCGACCTCGAACTCAACCTCCCCGTTCTCGTCGATTGGCTCCCAGTTTGTCATCGGCTCGTAGTTGACTCCGGCAGTTGTCGAAAGCAGGCGAATATCCCAGTCGCCCATGCTGCTCAGCCGATACGCATCCTCCATGTAGCGGGTGTCTTTAATCGCCACGCGGATTGGAAGGCTGACCGTATCCAGAACGGTTCTCTCGTCGTTGAGAATGACAGGGAGAATTTTGTCGTGAGGGACCGACAGGAGTGATGCGGTCTTGGTCGACCTCATATTTGGGAGCGCGGTGTATCCAACGTCAACTGAGTATGGCGTTACGCTCCACAGGGGGGCCTCGGCCCCTTCGATGTAGCGCGTAAACCGCTGGGAACGGCCGTAGCTCGGAATCGTAGAACGTTCAATCACTGCATCCGCCCGGTTAATCGCCACGTCCAGGGAAGCCGCGATTGCGGTCACCGACGCGCTACCAACATAGCCGCCGAGTTGTGACACCGAATACAGCCCCTCTTTCACCAGATTGCTGGCCGGCATATCGATTTCGATTGCGGGCGGCTCGATCACGTTTACGCTGTGCTCTCCGTAGCCAATATCGATTTCCTGACCACTCGGAGTAAACATGGATGCCTTCCAGGAAATGTTGTTTGCCCCGAGCAGACTCATTGCTCCTTCCGCGAGTGGCGTGACGGTGTTGCGCTGCTGGGCCATGCCTTCTGGCATCTGCATCCAACGAATAAGGCACGATGGGCGGCTCGACCATTGCTGTGCTGTCTTTTTTGCAACGCCTTCGTTCGCTGTTGCATCACATACAGGACCATCCGTGTGACGGAGCGACAAGGAAAGCTCCTGGACTTTCTGATAGGCCTCTTCTGGTGCTGGCTTCAAGGCAAAGTGGATCTGATCAGCGACCGGAAGGATCTTCAGGTCACGAGTGAAGCTCGCAACCTTGTATTTCACGCCGCTAGGGTCAAACACATAGGCGGTAGCCTCGATAGTCTGGTTTCCCAAAGAACTCCCGCCGGCATCCATCATCAGGTTGGCCAAAGTACTAGCGTTGCGCCATTCATCGGGAGTTTTCGTCCAAGTGACGTAGCAAGCACGATCCTGAAGTGCATTTTTCGTCTTCGCGACAGCTTCGCTGGTCAAGATGCTGCATGCCCCATTGCTCGGGCTGAAGCTGATTTGAGCACGGCCGGAAGCTTGTAGAATCTCCCATGTATCAGCCGTCAGTACGCCCTCCGGAGCCCATACGGTTACCGGCACGGAATAGACAGGGCCAGTCATATCGGCGCGACTTAGATAGACCTGCGCCTGGCCATCGACCCCAACATCCAGGCCACCTAAACGGGCCTCCAGCAGATCGGCAGTCATTTTAGTAGGTACCAGACGCATACCAGTGCCTTGAGAAAGCTCACGATGCTCCAGTGTCACCCCAACTTTCGAGTCAGGCGTGACGATGGCGATGATCTCGCTGCCGAGAGCCTGAATCACTTTCTGGTCGGGAATTCGGAGCGCATAGGCACCCAAACGGGTCGTCATTTGTTGCTTCACGGCCGGGATGCTCGGGGCCACCGAGGTAGGCTGAACCTCTCGATCTTTGAACATTTCCCAGGCCGGCAAAAGCTTCAGGACGACATCTTGATCGACATAGAGGCCATCCTGGTCAATGGCACGAATCTGTACTGAGGTTTCAGCCTGGCCATCGGTCTTATAGGTGATGCTCATCCCCTCCACCGTCACATGGCCATGTGCTGGCTGTTTGACGACTTGCAATGTGTGCGAGCCCCAATTGTTCGGATCGATTACTTTCAGATCGGCCGTTCCACCGATTCCTGCATACATCTTCACTGTCGAAGGGGTGATACCCGTTGGTGCAAAATTGAACTGAGCAACAGTGACCTTCCCCTCTCCTTCTACACTGAGCCCTTCCTGATCCGTGGCGCTGAAAGTGAACAAATCTTCCCCATAGAAACCAGGATTAGGGGTGTACTCCATACGGCCATAGAACACACGGACAGTCCCGTGCGTCGGGTTCGTGAGGATCTTGAACGTATGGCTGTCCCAGAGATTGATGTCATGGACCTCAGGAGCAACCTGGTCACTCACTTGCCCTTCACGAGCCTGAATGGTTACTCCCGTCCAGGTAGGGGCGTAATTGAACTTCGCGACATTCACAACCGCGGTCGCTTCAGCCTTCATCCCAGACACGTCCTGCACGCGGTACTTGAACTCATCGGAGCCAACGTATCCAGTGTTCGGGGTGTAGGTGAACCCGCTAGGGGTCGCCACTACAGAGCCCTGGGACGCGCTCGACAGAATTGAATAGGTTTTCTTCTCCCACGCTGCCGGGAAGTCCTCGATGGGAGTTGCTTCCACCGACGAGCTTTCGTTGACGCTGACCGTCAGTTTCGTCGTTACAGGCGGTTCTATTACCTGAATGACCGATTGCCCCTCTTCGAGGGTGATCTTTTTCCCGGTGGTGTCGTAGACGCTAGCCGTCCAGCGAATCGGGTGCTGCCCGGAACGGGTGAAAACGCCGGTCAACTCAAGAGGATCGAGCGCTTTGATGTTCAGGTCTTTCGGGATGACCGTGAACTCAATCAAGCACTTCAAGGCCCCGCCGCTCATGCCTGCGCTCTTTGCCGCTGCGTCATCACCAGTGATCGAGCACGTTGGCCCCGAACGCTGCGTCATGGTGACGGATGCAGCCTCCATCGCACGAGTAACACTTTTCTCATGCAGCGATTGGACGAAGGTTGTTGAGCCGGTCGCGGCTTTGACGCTCAGTATTTCTTCACCGCTGCTCAGCAGTACCTTTTCAGTGCCCTTGTTGAATACATAGAGAGAATAAGCAACCTTCTGCTGGCCTGCGTCGAGGACTCGCCCAGTCAGCTGAGTGACCGGGTGAGGTGCACCGGAAACCTCTACTTGTTGAAGGCCTCGGGGAATGCTCGTCCACTCAAGCAAGCAGATGGGCGACTTGATGGCATCGGCAGACCTTGCCACCGCGGGAGATGTCGTTAGAGGGCAAATGCTGCTAGCTGAAGCTGACAGTTTTACCGTGGTGTCAGTCATTGCCTGAACTGGATTTCTATCGTTGATGCCCAGCGTGACCTTGGGCATCCAGGTATTAATATCGGCATAGACCACAGGAGCGTTCGGCGCGGAGGTAGAAATGATCACGCCATTCCTCCCTGTAGCACCTTGAGTTACCGGGACAACAGGGAGTGATATTTTACCGCTGGTGTTCGTGAAGTTGAGTTGGCTAATGGTAACTGTTGCTCCCGGATTGACGAGCACACCGCCAATCATTAGAGGTGTTGCTGCGTCAGACCTGAGCGTTGCAAGCAGATCATAAACACCAGAAACTGGCGTCCCATCAGCAAGCTTTAGTTGCTCGCTATTAATCACTACAGACCCATCGTTACGATTAAACTCTTTTGGTACCGCAGGGATATTAACGAGACCGTTTACATGCCCCACAATCCCAGCCATCTTAGGACTATAGAGGAATGTGGTTGAGCCGACGCCCATATTCTGCTGTGCGTCCTGCGCATTAACTCGAAGGGTATAACTCTCTCCCGCTGTTAGCGACGGGAAAAGGATCGGATACTCGAGGCCGTAGGTAGTCGCACTGATTTTGCGGAACGAAAGAGCAATCGACTCGTTTGCAGGCCCCCCGGTCAATGCAATAGAAGTGATCTTGGGCGCAGGATCTTTGTTGTCTGTTACGGTAAAAGTGATTTTGTCGAGTGTATCAATAGTATCGCTCGCACCTTTGCTTACTGTAACAACAGGTTTTGTCCGGTCACTTTGAAATTTGAACAGCGGGAGCTTTGTTATAGCACCTAAGTTTTCGCTAGCGACACCAACAAGGTCATGAGAGCCTTCCGGCAAGGTTTTCAAATCAAATTCGTACTCAAAATACTCACCAGACGACGATGTAAGTTTTTTTGTAACGCTTAGCGCTGTACCGCTAGAATTTTCAAGCCATGATGCCCTATGGCTAAGAGCATTTTGAAATGCGCCCTGCTGCGGCTGTCTGACGTTCAGAGTCAGAACCATACTAGACGAGTCATATGTGTAACTGAGGATTGGCAGGTACAGGTCGTTCCAGTAAACATTCGCCCATTGCCCGGTTGCGATCAACGAACCGTCCGCACTCTTTAGAACCCCTTGGTCATGTAGGTAACCAGCCGTGCCTTTATTGAGTTGGACATTAACCGTAATTTCGCACTGGGTCTGCCCAGCGGGAATAGTACAAGTACCCATATGGGTAGCAACCTGATCAAACGGCCGCGCCTCAACGGTATAGCGAACTTTGCTTACAGTAAGCGGGAGTTCTTGCGGCGAAACCACCCTACCGGAATAATTGAGCCAGCCTTTATCACTAAAGTAGTATTCTATACGGCTTATAACAGGCGTTTTCGGAGCTGATGGGTGCAATACCAAATTGTAAGAAATAGTACCTTGCGAGCCCCATTCGCCGAAGTTGTAAAACCTGATGTAGTTATTATCCTCAGCGCGATAGGGAAGCGATCCGACAAGATAAACGTATGCAGAATCCTCACCAGCAACTTGATTTTCACCAAAGCTATTGATGAAGCGTAACCCTCCCTGCCGATAGGTATGCCAGTTGCTCTTAGGGATTCTCCATGCAAGTCGTATCGGGTTAGTCTTTACATAAGACCCTGCTACATAGGGAACAAACCCTTTTAGGCCAGGTGCGAGGGTAGTCGTCACACTTGGGTCATACACACCAAACGGTTCAGCTGGAACGTTTGCAATATTGTCGAACATAAGCTTCTGACGCTTGGTTACTGTCGAGTTTCCTGCTTTGTCGGTAACAACAAACTCTAGCCCGAATACTTCATCCAAATCGGAGTCAGGGAAGAAATTTGTCCGGTACTGAATCGAGGCCGTCTTAGTTTCTTCCGAAAACAGCACATTGTGTTCTTTATAAAGAGCGCCAGACTCGCGGTAAACCTTAGCAGTGACCTTGCTTATGCCCGATGAGTCAGAGAAGCCATCTAGGACGAAGCTCGAGTACGTCAAAGCATCAATTGCTGCAAGTCCGAGTTTCCACACTTCGCCAGAGAGAACGGGATCACCCCATGTATATGGACGTGGGGCAAATTTCCCTGCTACTGGGCCGGCAGTATCAATGACAAGAGGCACATTCTCAGTTTGAACAATCGCGCCTGCACTAGAAAGGATTTCTGTTTTCACGGTATAGCGGCCATCGGGTAGCTTCGGACTAACAAATTCTTCCGCGTAGTAGTTGTCGCCGTTGTAAGAGATAACGTCGCTCGCCCCAAGAACCCTTGAGCTTTCCTTAGTGAAAACAGGTGCGCTGGCACCGTTCGCAGTCACCGCTATGCGCAGCTTTCGGTCAATACCACCGCTAACCATGAACGAGATGCCAGAGGATGGGCTGATAAACCCTGTGCCTGGCTCCGTATTGATTTGATCCCCCGCACTGTTCGTATAACCGTATTTAACAAGGTCGGCATACGCACCATTGATTGGCACAATGGCCAAAGCGAGTGCGCCTAAAAGCGCACCACTCACCTTATTGAGGAACGATGGTCCTCGGGTTTTATTCTTACCCATCGTGGAACTCCTTTAACTCGCGTTGGCAAGCGAAACCTTAGAGTGTGTTTTGTCAGGTCTTGAAACGACCAAATGCGCCCGCTTTCGCAAGGCGCATTTCTGCTCCACCACCGGCACTTCGTTATTTTCTACTTAGCAGGTTTAGCCTGCGGCGGCTGAACAACTGTAAGGGGGCGCAAGGTTGGTGTTGGCTGGGGGTTTCGAGCGCCGATCTCCCAGCGTCGCGCTTCTACTTCGGTATAAATGAAACCTGGAACGTACAGGTCGCCTTTCTCGTCCTCCCATGGATCAATGGCAATACGCATCACAACAGCTTGCGAACGAATAGGAAGCGGATTCCTGGCTCTCATAGGCACCGGTGCGTTATCTGATCCTTCAGCTATCAGCACGCGGGTAGCATTGCCAGTTGATGGTTTATCGCTGCTCGCTGTCCCGCCTTCTTGTTCTTTTTTAAGCTGGGTCTTGTAATCATCACCTTCAGTGGCCGAATAAACATCTTTCGCAGACATGCAGGTAACGCCATTAGGCATGCCTTTACATGCATATTCGTCTGAGCCCAAACCCATGATACTAGTGCAACCAGAAGTCAGTGCCGCTACTGCAATCGCCAGGATAAGTTGCTTGATCATTACGATGTCCTTACTGATTAACGTCATTGACTTTAAGAGTGGTTGCGTTGAACTTGACGGTCATGCCTTTATTAACAATGAAGTCGACTTCACGCATTGCGTCGATTTCAATAACTGGGAAAATGCTTTCCGCCATTTCCAAGTAGAAGTCAGCTATCCGCTCAAGGGCTGAGCCAGCACCGCTGAATCCGGCTGACTGAAGCGCGTTGCTATCGAATGCCTGCTCGTATACTGGAGCTACTGTCTTGCCGTCATCACTAGCTCGAGTTACGTTGATTGTCGGTACCTTTTGGACGTTAAAAGCCCCAGCTATACCTTGGAGAAAACCCGCTCCCAAGCTTCGAGCGATGATTTGCCCTTGTTTGCTTACCAGTCGGCCGCGCAAGCCTGCTTTACCGTCCTCACCTGTCGCATACGCCTCAATGCTTGCTTCAAGTACCGAGCCGTCATTGCGAACGCACGACAAACGTTCGGCACGCATATAGGCCCGTTCAGAACTGAGATCCCCCCACCCACTAGCGATCATGAAACACTCACGGAAATCCGCTCTGAAGCGGTTGGGGAGAATTGCTTCATTCTTGATACGGACGAGGCTTGGAAAGGGGTCACGCTGTGCCTGCTTCCCTGTCGGCGCATCCATGCCTGTGACCAAGACACTCGACAAAATCGAACCCGCGGGCAGCGTCACAGAAAGCTCCTCTGGCTTATCGCTCTTTCCCTCATCTTCCTTCGCCTTGATCACCCGGATCTTCGGCGCTTCCGTTTTCTCGCTGGATCGCGACTTTGGGTCTTCCGGTTGCTCTGGAGGCAAGTTCGAGTAAACGTCTGTCAGCTCTGCCGGCGAGCTCGTTGCCTTGTTGACGAATACCGATTCGCGAGGTGGGATAGGGGATCGTGCCTGGTTGGAGGCGGAGCTGTCGGACGAGTTATCCTCACTCTCACCGGTGCCCTTCTTTTCGCGTCCAACCTTCGCCAACTCTTTCTGAACCAGCTGGAGTTCTTGCTCCAAGCCGCTCACTTTTTCTTGCGTGTTTTTGAGTTGAACGTCTTTTTCTTTCTGCCCCATCGTCCGCTCAAGGCGGTTTTGCTGCGCCTGGAGCTGTCGAAGTTGGCTCGCAATGGAGTCCATGCCCAGCGCACGAGGATCTTCGTCGGTGAGGATGGCCTCGACCTGTGGCTTTGCCGCTGCGCGTGACTTACGCTCGGGAGTTGCTGCGTTCATGGCCACGCCAACGACAGTACCGACGATCAGAACCGTCCCACCGATGGCAAGCATGAGCTTGCCCCTCGGCGTGAGTTTTTCGAGGAATTGCTGAATGGCTTTCACGGAAGGTTCCCCTTACTGCAACAGGCTTGGGCGGGTGGAGCTTTGCGGCACTTCGGTCGGAACCCGAGTGATTACAAACACCTCTGTTTTCTGGCCAGGCTCAAGCACCTCATCTGGCCATGCGCTTACAGCCGCTCGATGAGGGTGAGTGCAAGAGGCGTGATCGAACTCGACAGTCCTGGCCGACACGTTCTCCGCCGTGGCCACGAAAACTTTGAAGTCATGACCTTCGATCAGCTGCGACTTGCTGAAATCGAAGCTGAGGCTTGGTTGCGCGCAGGCAGGGATCTTGTTGCCGTTCGTAAGAGCACCGAAGCTGTATCCACGTGGTAGCTTGCCCAGCGCCATTTCGCGCATCAGGGAGCGAAGCGTGTCCATGTACGGCTGAGAGCGTTCCCACTTCCGGGCCTGGCCGCTGTAGTTCGTAGACGAAGTGACTGGCAAGCCGCTCGCAAGGCCTTGCACATTTTTCGCCAGAATCAGGTTTGCTTGGATGGGGGGAACGCCCTGCGGCAATAAGGTCAGGGAGATTGCTACGGTCTCATCGTCGTCCGGCGTGACGTACATAGTCACCGGCTTATCTTCGAAAGTTGTGACGTAAAGAACGTTACCGCTTACCGAAATGTCGGCCGTGCTCACTGTCTGGACTTTAGGTACATCGAACGGCGTGACGATACGGTTCATTTGGCCACGGCTGATCGGAATCAGGGTATTGGTGCCGCTCGAAACAACCACGTCTTGGCGGGACTCGATAGGCTGCGCTGGCACAGGCTTCTTCATAACGCTGGCCGGCACGCTGGGGTTTTCAGCAGACCCCGGAGTGACGGCGACCAGACGTTGCTTCTTTTCCGTCTGAGGCTCCTCCTGTCGTTCCGGGACGCTCTCTGGAGTAGCGACAGGCTTGGCAACCACATGAGGCTGCACGCTGGCAGCAACTGGCATGTTCATGCCTGGTATCTGAATCTGATCCTGGGCAATAGCTGGCAGTGCAGCCGCCATAGCCAGTACCAGCGCAGCTGGCTTGAAAAAATGGAGGGAAACTGGAAGTGACATCGAGACGACCTCTGCTCTGAGTTGTCGTCAATTCTGGGGGGCATTCCGCCGCTTGAGTTGCGTTTTCAAGCAACTTTTGCGTCTGAAAACAGAGGGCTATTCCGTATATGCGTTGACCGGCGATACCCACAAAAAAGCCCATGCCAGGAACATCGGCATGGGCTTCTTGTGCCTCAACTTGGCGCTACTGATTTTTTTTTCTTTTCTCGCGCTCTGCTTGTTTCTCGGCCTTGCTGTTCTCGCGATCAACCACATCCTGAGTTCGAGCATCGCCAGAGTTCGTGCTGAGCCAACTCAGTACTGGCTTATAGTCTTTGATCACAAGCTCAAACTCATAGGTTCGGTTGCTACGCTTTTTATCGCCAGCCGGCCCTTCGCTAACGGAGCGGCCGGTAACGTAGAACTTGTTCTCGTTGAGGTTATCGCGGAGCACCTTCTGCGGCTCGAAGCTCAGGGTCACACGATCCTGGCGGATCTGATGAATCTGGGTATCGAGAACCTTCATCGTGTCTTGATAGATCGCCTTATCGAGGATAGGACCTAGGGCATCCTTCACTACAGAGGCATTATGCGGGGTGACATTGCCCAGCATCATCGCGATGTACAGAGCCCATGCGTCGGCGTATTCACCGGAACTTTGCGTTTTGCTGACCCAGGCCGTCTCAGTCAGAGTGGGTGGTATCACGGTGACCACTTCATCCTTGTTGAGAGCAGAGCAGGACACCAGCAGATTGCTCAAGACAAGGCCAGCAACGGCAATGCGCAGAAACTGATTTTCTCCGCGCATGCCATCAAACGAATTGCTAAGCGACTTTAAAAGCATCAGACGAACTCTCTCTCGTAGGAATTGGGCATGGATCGCACTCTCTTCCGGCCGATAGCTCCCCAGTGCCAGTAAATGGCGTGAAGCAGAAAGCCGTCAGGGCGGTTGTCGCAGAAGCGGCGATAGAAGCGAGCGAGCAACAGACCTACCACCGTGCAGAGAATCAGCTGTGCCAGAAGAACGCCGGCAACCAAACCGATTCCGATCGGCATCACCTCATCCAAACGCCAAAACATAACGTGAGGCGGCTGGTCGATGTATGCCGGGATTTTGATTGGCTCACTCACTTGGCACCCCCTGCTTTGCTGATGCTGGCAATCGCTTTGAGGATGCCTTCATGACTAGCGTTGGCACCTTGAAGAACCATCGACATACCTGTCTGATTGTCCAGGAGCAGGGTCGAAGGGGTCTGTTGGATGCCCAGCTTTATTGCTTGATCGAGGTCGCCAGTTACTCGCTCGATGGCCTGCTTTGAATCCGTGCAGGCTGCAAAACGCTTCCCATCCAGGCCGAGCTCGGTCGCAAGGGACACGAGCGATTCTGAAACCCCCTTGCCGTTGCCACCTGTTTTATCGAATACCGTCTGGGTGTACTTCCAGGCAGCATCTGAGCCACCTTGCTCACCAGCACACTCGATAGCTAGGGCTTGTCGCCGAGAGGCCTCACCAAGCGCGGGGACATGGAGAATCGCGGCATTGATTTGCCCCGCCGACGACTCGATGAGTGCTTTCAACAGGGGAAAGTGATCGCGGCAATAAGGGCATTCCGTGTCCGTCATCTCGATAAGCGTGTACCGAGCAGATGAGGAGCCATAGATCCAGTTGTCCGGAGCTGCGGGGATAACATCTTCTGGAAGCTGTTTGAGGTTATCGACGATCTCTTGGATCGCGGCGGGGTCAACTGCCTGTGCTTTCGCAACAGACAACTCACCCTCAAGGCTTTTGACCTGGCCTTGTAGCTGGCTCATCGTGGTGAAGTGGTAGTACGAGCCAACTACCAGAGCGGTGGCAAGGGCTGTGATAGCAATAGCAAAAGGGATCGTTTTCGATGGTGTCGTTTTCGGTGCCATAAGGATCAGCCTGTCGTGGTGTTAGGGGCATTCTGCGGACAAACACCGCCTGAAAGTTCCGTTTTCAGGCGGTTTTATGGTCAGAATTCAAATGCGCTTTGGCAGGTTGCTGATCAGCACGGACAGCACGACAGGCAGCATGATGACGATGAAGGTTGAGATAACGAGCGGCGGTAAAGGCAGAGGCATCAACACGCTGAGTACGATGAGCATTCCGCCCCATGACAGGACGATCGCGGCGTTGTTATTCAGGAACGGTGATGAGTAGTCGAATCCATGCCGCTTGGCATTCCAGCGCATCCATCCGGCGTAAATAGCCGGCACCAGAACCGCGATCAGCAGTGGTAACCAGTAAAGCGTTAGAACTATCCGGTAAACCATCTGGTAGATGATTTTCTGGACGGCCTCACCTCGGGACTCGAGGTACCGAAACCACCAATCCACGTTCTTTTCGAAGGCATCCACGGTGCCGCCTCGAGGCATCAACATGTCGGAGACAACCTTTTTTGCCCCGGAGTCGATGACAAGTGCCGAGTAGTAGCGATTGGTTTTCTCCAGCACCTTCTCCATGTCCGAATCGCCAAGCAACTCAATGCCCCACTTCCGCTCCTTCAGCATCACCGTATCCACAAGCTTGTTCGGCGCGACGGTTGCCAGCATCAGGATCAGGACGAAGAAGAACGCTATAGAGGCCATAACGCCCTTTGGCCACTTCTCTTCAAGCATCTCAGCCATTGATCAGGTACTCCCGGATAGGTTGCGGGACATTGGTTGTTTCGCACCACAGGACAACATCATCCGGTGCAGGGGCGTTGCCGTAGCTCGTGAGGATCTGGAGGATGTGGCCAAGCACTACGCGAAGCCGGATGAAGTCGCTGATACCCTCGCGACACATACGCTGGTAAGCCACCAGCACGTCGATCAGGGCTGCGCCAATCACCTCGGGTTTATGACCCGCCTCAAGCATCTTGAAGATGAATTGCGTGCCACAACGCCATTCCAGGTCAAACGTGCGCAGCCGAGTTGTTGAGGCCTCATCCAGGCCAGTGAGCCGCTGAATTTCTAGTGGAATCGAGACAGTCATTTTTTGCTCCGGAATCAGTTGGCAGTCGGGCCGGTAAGAATGGGTAGTCGCCCCTTGCGGATATCACCGCCCGCAAACACCGCGAGATATTCGAGGTCTGGTAGCTCGCCGAGGAGCGCTGTTGGGAAGCGCTCACCCTCCTCTTGCATAAGGCGCTCACCAACATTCCCGCCCTGCACCACCCCGCCTTCACCTGCCGAGTTGCCCTGAGTACGCATCACGTATTTGTAGCGAGTTGGCGTCATCTTTTTCGCCACGAACTCCTGCGTATCGGTATCAAGGATGCGGAGGCAGATGATGTTATTCGCGTTCCCCAAAACCTGCATGGCCTTGGCTTCGTCACCCATGCGGGCCTTGAAGTCGGCGATGGTCTGGGTTGCGATGTAGAGGTTTATCCCTGCGCCGCGGCCCTTGTTCAGCAGCTGGATGAGCTGGTCATTGATCACCTCGGCGGCCTCGTCGACAAAGATGTTCACCGGCTTAGGCAACCTGTGGTTGTAGATCTCGCCCGCGGTCGACGCCAGATCGGCCAGGGCCAGCGACCCGATGGTTGAGCCCACCATCGGGTCGGCAAGCGAGTCGAGGCCCAGGTAAAGAACCTGGTCGGCATTGATGACCGAGTTGAGGTCACTGATTCGGCGCGGGTCTTCGTCGTCGATGTGCGGGGAAAGCAGCGGCCCCATTTCACCGGAGGTGAGCATCACCAGAATTGGAAGAAGGCCAGCGATCATCTTGCTGAAGTGCGATCGCTCGTGCTCGAGCATGGTGAGCAGACCTTCCAGATCGGTATTAGCCTCAACCTTCGCGATATCGTTGTAATAGACCTTCCGTAATACCTTCGCCTTCTCTTCGGTGTTCCGAACCTTGGCCGAGAGAATTGCTGAATCGGCCATCCTCGCGAATTCATCTTCACCGAAGACCTTTGAACCGAAGGCCATGACCACCTTGATGGTTAACCCTGGAACATCTCCCTCAAGGGTTCTCCTGAGACCAACAAGCGTGGGCAGGATGTTGCAGATCAACATGGCCTGAATCACGCTATTCAAGGACATTTGAGCAAAGGCTTGGAATGGATCGCCGGCTTCGCTTTTCATCAACACTGCCACACGGGAGGCAACTTCCGTTGCCCGGCCGTAGTTCTTTGTTAGCGACAAACGAACCGACTTGTCCGGATGTGCAGGGTGGAAGTATTTGAACAGGCTGGCCTTCCCCATCGCCCTGCATGTGCGCTCACACGTTTCTGCTAGGCCTTTATCGCCTTTGGGATCGATTACGATCACGGGTTCACCACGAGCAATACACTGAGATATAGCTAGGTCGAACCAGCGGGTCTTACCGGCCCCTGTTGTGCCCAGGACGAGGTGGTGGATCGAACGCTGATCTGCTGGACGGAAACATGGTTCCTCCTCATCCATACCGATCCCGTGTATCCATTTCGTACCCTTAACCTCAGCGTTGCGGCGGCCACGCTTACCGATAATGGCCTCAATATCCATCGCCTGGAGCTCGAATGCGTACTGCCCGTGCCGCTGTCGCCAAGGGAACGCCTCGCCGAAATAGAACTCGTGTGGGTGTCTCTTCACCAGCTCGATCACCTCCTCCAATGTGATGAAGGATAGATCTGCTCCAACGAGACAGGCTTTTGCCCGGTGGACACGGAGGGCCCTTGGTATGGCCGCCAGGGCGAATCCAGCTTGCACGCCAAGCGTTATCAGGTATGGGGTTACCGGCATCTCCGTAATCAGTTGAACGGCGGTACCGGCAAGCATGGAAGAACCCCACGCAACAGCTTCCCGCGCCTCGTAGTTTTTCCGCCAGTAACTCGTGTAATCCCATTCACTCATTTTTTGGGAAGCTCCTCGTAAAGGGGGCGAACGAAAATCTTTCTGCGCTTGGCGACCTTCACGGCATCGCGGAAGCAGAACACCGCGTTCTCTAGGGATGTTGATGTGATCCCGAACTGCTCAGCGACATTCGTGAGCATGTAGGTTGTGAGGCTGAGCACAGGTGAGCCGCCTATCTCCTCAAGTACGGCCTTCTCGATCAGCGACTTCACAGCCTGCTCGAGGCTTGGGATGTCGGCTTCACGAAGCCGCGACAGGTGAGGAATAGCCCAGTCCAGCTCCGCTAACTTGCAGTAGATGACGCTGTAGTCGGCAGTGAGCATGAAGCCTTCACGGGACTGTAGGGTCCGGGTCAGGGCCGGACCTTCGACCGTAATGTCCTGCCACAACCAGCCCGCATGGACGAGCGGGTGGATGTCCTCAGCAAGGAAGGAAGATTTTCCCAGTCGAACGAATACCTTGTTTCTTGCTAATGCCGCGTTCTCGGGGTCTTGAGTCGCGGTGATGAGCTTTTGGGCAAGATCAGGTTGTTGTTCCAACAGGTAGCATTCGTGCGCTGTAAGCTTCGAGACGACATCGGCTGGCAAGATGCTGGAAGCGCATGGCACCTCCTCCGCGACGCGTCCGACCTCTCCGTCTTTCTGCTTCTTCGATTCCGCCGGAGGCGTAGTTTTAGGCGTGCGTTTGCCTTGCCCCATGATGGAGTTGAGGGAAATTTTTTCCTGACGAGGCAAAAGCTCCTGCGCACCTTGCCCTGGTCCAGCCTGCGGATCAGCATCAGAGAGATCGGAGCTAATTTCAGCCTCAGCGGCCGAGAGTGTTTCTTCTTGATGGGGATCAGCCGCCGGCGAGTGAGGACTCAAGAAAAGCAGCATTTCCTCAAGGCTGGCAGGTGGCTCCTGAGGTGCTTCTTCCTCCTCCTCAGCATCCAAAGCTTCCTCTGGTTGGGAGGAAACAATTACCGCCGTTTCGTCAGCCGCCGACTCTGAATCCACATTAACAGGGGCGTCTTCGACGGGGTTCTGCGCTTGTTTGAGGCTAACCCCTGAAGAGGCGGTTGTTGGTACCGGAGCTGCTTGCCTTGGAGCCGCTTTTTTCTTTCTTGCTGGCTTCGACGATGCGGATTCTTTAGGAGGTGTAGGACCCGAATCAGCGTCAGTATCCCCGCTCGAGTCTCCAGTTAGATCGGCCCCAAACAGGTCTTCCTGATGCTCACTCAGCGCGTTCGCTGCTGCGCCAGCCGTATCGTTAGGAGCAATGACATCCTTCTGCTTTCCCTCCTTCCCAAGGCCGATGGAAACTGGCGGCGGAATCGGTGTGGTTGGAAAAAGGATGTCCGGATTCACAAGCTTCATGCAGCGCAGCGCCGGGCCTTTGCCGTTCTTGCGGAGAAGGTGGGGCGTAACCAGCCAGTACAGGTCGCCGTTTGGGGCTCTCTCTGCTATCCCGTGCTCTACCAAGGAACCAATTAGCGTGTCAGGTGATCGCGGGATGGCCACAACCCCATCACCGACCAGCATGCTCACAATCTCCTCGGCACCCTGGTTCCAAACGATGTAGATGCCATCAGTTGCAACCCATACGCGGCCGCCAGGCGTGTTGATCTTCCAGGTTCCGTCACTCAGCAACCGCAGCATTGCATCCGACACCAACCGCGGTACCGGAACACCTGTTGCATTGCCGCCGCCATTATTCGAGCCTCGATTGAGGTCACGCTTGGTGGATGCAGAGTCGGCCCACTTGACCAACTCGGTCAGAGGCGAGCTTCCGCTCCCGGAAATTGCATCGAGGAGCGCTTCGTAGATGTCGTGGCCACCTTCAATCAGCCATGCCTGTACGGCTGGCGGAATGATCCGTGTTGCTTGCGCTACAGAGACCTGAACGTGATTCCCATGCCTATTGGAATTCCAATGCAGGAAATAGCGGGTCAGCTTGTTGCGCACAGACCAGTCATGAAGTGTTTCCTGCGCGTAGATCCACTGGTTGTTGCCTTCAAAATCGGTGGCACGAATATCTGTGAGTGGCTTCCCTGCGTCGTGTAGCAGCCCCGACGCGATGCCCGCGACGTACCACCGACGCAAGCGCATGCTTCGCCGTGCCGGGGTCTCGTTTGTATCAAAGGCTGTAGTAAGGCACCCATCCAGGGTGAGCGAGGCGACCTCAAGGCTATGTCGGAGCAATCCGCCTGGGCCGGAGTGATGGTGGTTCTCCGACGCCGGCAGCATGTGCGCCAATTCGGCGAAATTCACCAGGATCGGCTCAACGTAGAGCTTGAGGTCACTGGCAGGCATCCCGACTGAATGAATAATCCGATCGAACAGTTCGTGCTGATAATTGCGCATGAACCACTGCCCGCTAACCAGCCCTGGATAACCCTCTTGGTAGGGTGGGTACCGAAGATTTCGCCAGTTATGGTTCTCCAGGTACCGCTTGATCTCAGGAGTAATCATCTGCTCGGCCGGATGCGCGAAGCTGTCCGTAAGGGCACGCTCGCTTCGAGGCCACAGGCGTTTCAGGAATGAAAATGGAGGCATACGCTTCTCGGCCATGTTGTGTGCTGAGAATGATGCGTGAGGGATACCGCCTTGAGTTTCGTTTTCAGGCAGTTTTATGGTCGAAAAAAAGCCCGGCAAGTGCCGGGCTGAGGGGTTAGAACCAGAAGGTTCCGAAAAACTGTGACGGCTCTTCGACCGTCTCATTTATTGTGTCCACCTTTTGCCGTATGCGGGGCAACGGCTCAGGTTTGGCCTTACTTTCATCGTAGGAGGCATCCACAGAGACCCGCGTAGCCATTGACGAACCGGTCTGGTGTCTCGCGATCACATCGGGCGGAATAACCGCCTCCAGCTCCTGCGCAACACCTTTCCAATCCACAGTGCCAGCCACTTCATAGCTAGTGACTTTCACACCCAGAGCATCGGCCCGGCGGAACTCCCCCAGCAACGGCAGGATCTCGGCCTCAAGGTCTTTTGCTTCCTTGGTGAGCACTTTCAACTGGGCCTTCAGCTCAGCAATCTTGCTCTCCTTCGCCCTCCTGGCATTTGCTAGCGGACGCCATGCAGCCAGGTCCAGCCTATCCAGCGGAATAACGTCCCGCTTTGGATCGGCCTCAGGCGGCACACCGCGCATCACCAGCCCCCAGAAGATTTCTTCTGCCTGAATGATTCGTCTCACCAGAAGGTCATCCCAGTCAACGATCAAACAGCAGGGTTCATGCTTCGGCGACCAAAACCACAGGTAACCGCGCCGTGCTCCACTGACGATCATCTGATGCATCACTTGCCAGCGGTACAGCTTAAATGCCTTGCTATGCTCCCTGAGTTGCAGCACCTCCAGATGGTTGGTTTCGGAGAGATTCTTGATCTCTACCGGAGACTTGTCATCCAGAACCCCATCGAACGATGCCCGAATAAAAGGGTATGCGGTCGACTCTGCACAGAACGGCAAAGCCATCTTGCCGTACTTATCCTCAAAGGCTTGTAGCGCTAGCGGTTCGAATTTGACTCCCCTCCTAACTTGCGGGATTACCGACAAGTCAGCTGGCTCGACAATTCCGACCAGTTCTTTCCAGAGTTCCAGTGGCGTTTTATCAGGGTTCTCACCCATGACGACCGCGCAACTGGTTGCACTCATGCCTTCCCTTCGCCACGCATGCCACTCGGGAGTCCGCTGTGCGATGTCAACGATCTTCATTGCTGACACCCTCATAGAACTCCAGCAAGCAGCTGGATTCAAAGGTCTTCATCTGATTTCTCCTTTTCTCAAGTTCACCACCCTGGCTCGAAAACCCAAGTGGCACCCCCGAAAAGGCGTAACCCCAGAGGGCTTTCGCCCCCTGGGGGATATTCTTTCTCTGGTGTTCCAGTGATGCTCACGCTTACGCAACCTTTGCGTAGCGGGAGTAGATTTCTTCTCGCTTGAGCATGGCATCCTCGAAGCTCAACTGACCTGCATTGCAAGCCTGAATCACTGCGACGATCTCCATGCCGCGCTGCCATTCAGCAGTACCCGACAATCGATCAAGCGCCCCCATATCTAGAAGTGCGTATCCATCGTCAAGCATGTCGCCAATGCACAGCTCCGGCGTGTCATGCGTGCAATGGCCGGTGAAGCCATCACGTTGAAACGCCTGCCACCGAAAGCGCCCTTGCTGAGATGCGTCTGGGATAAGAACACCCCAGGCATCCCGGCTCCGATGCTTCAGCGTCAAGCCAAGTCCGTGGATAGTGAACTGACAAAGCAGGTACTCCAGGAGAATGAGCTTCACCTGAAATTGCTCGATCATTTCGTCAGCGTATTCCGCGAACGCCCCACCCTCTTCTTTCATCTCCCCCCAGCTAGCAAGGGAGTCCTTAAGCCCCTCAACGGTTGACGGTCGCATTGTTCTGCTCTCCTGGAAGGGAGTGGGTCAGAACGGCAAAAAAACCCGGATGGGCCTTCTCTGCTTTGTCGATCGCGTCGCCGAAGGTGGTTGCTTCACAACGGAAGGTAACCTTCTGCTGTGTATGCAGGATGGTCATCGATAGGATGTAAGTCCGCATGGTGTATCTCCTTCTCAGATTTTTAGCCCTGAAAAAGAGGCACCTTCCCTGTGGGGGCGATGCCCCCTCAGGGTGATGTGTATTGCGGCTAAGTCTCAGTAAACAACGTCGACCGAGCGGCACAGCTCGTTGTAGTGATCAACCAGCTGATCGAGGAAATAAAGAAGCTGAGGCCCTGTGAGGGGCGTGTTTGGGCCGATCATTCCGGCCTTCACCAAAGCGTCTCCGATTGCGGAGGCCAGTAGATCCCTCTGTTGTTCAACAGGGGGATCTAGGCTTTCTGCATCTTGGGTGCGCATTCCACGCCATCCGGCCACCCAGTCCACCAACATCCGGCCACCCGTTCCACGCTCATCCGGCCAGGCAGTCGGAGCGCAGCGACGCAGGTTTGCATTGTTAGTCTGAAGTCCCTGTCGTCGTCAATTTCGTTGCGCGTCTGCGCATCGATTCGCCCTTCAGTTCGATCCGATAAGCGTTGTGCACCAGCCGGTCGAGGATCGCGTCGCCCAAGGTCGGATCGCCGATCAGTGCATGCCATTTGTCCACGGGCATCTGGCTGGTGACCAGCGTCGAGCGGTTGCCGTAGCGGTCGTCCAATAGCTCAAGCATGTCGCGCCGTTGCGGTGCGGTAAACGGCGCCAGGCCCCAGTCGTCCAGGATCAGCAAGTCGGTCTTGGCATAGCCCGCCATCAGTTTCGCGAATCGACCGTCTCCGTGGGCCAGGCCCAGTTCCTCCATCAGGCGCGGCAGACGCAAGTAGCGCACGCTGTAGCCGTCACGGCAGGCCTTGTGGGCCAGCGCGCAGGCGAGCCAGGTTTTGCCTACACCGGTCGGGCCGCCGATGATCAGGTTCAAGCCATCGCGCAGCCATTGGCCGCTGCCCAGTTGCAGGATCAGGGACTTGTCCAGGCCGCGTGGGCTGCGGTAATCGATGTCTTCCAGGCAAGCGTTGTGGCGCAGTCGTGCCAGTTTCAGCCGGCTGCTCAGACGCGTGTTTTCACGTTCGGTCAGCTCGCGGTCGATCATCAGGCCGAGGCGTTCGTCGAAGCTCAGATCATTGATATCGGGCGTGGCGTGTTGCTCGCTCAGCGCCTTGATCATGCCGTGCAGGCGCAGGGTTTGCAGCTTGTCGAGTGTCGGATTGGGCAGCATTTTGGTGCTCCTTTTTCAGGTCAGTGGTAGTAGCCAGGGCCGCGCAGGTTGATGTGTTCGTCGGGCAGTAGCGGCAGGTTTTGCTGGGACAGCGGTAGCTTTTCCAGCCCTTGGCGCAGGATCGATTCAAGGCTTTTGTAGCTGCACGCGCCCAGTGCCAGCGCTCGCTGGCAAGCGGCTTCCAGCCGCTCTTCGCCGTGCTGCTTGCTCAGGCGCAGGATGCCCAGGCAGGCGCGGAAGCCGTGCTGAGGATGGATTCGGCGCTCAAGGATGTAGGCGATAACGCCAGCGGTGTTAGGCCCGGTCTGCTCGGCCCAGCGGATCAGCCGTTGCGGTGTCCATTCGGCGTGCTCCCGGTGGCTCTTGGGCATGTGCTCGGTTTGGGTGGTGTGGCGGCCTTTGTGCAGCGAGCGCAGGTGACTGGCCACCCGCTGGTTGGCGTGGAAGCACTCGACGGTCTTAGCGGTTAGCCGCACTTCGAGTTGGTGCTTCACCAACTGGTACGGCACCGAGTAGTAATGGCCCTCGACCTCGACGTGGTAGTCGATGTGCACCCGCACCTTTTTCCATTCGGCGTAGATGTACGGATGTTCTGGTAGCGGTTGCAGTGCGGGTTGGTCGATGGTCTCAAAGGCCGAGCGGCGTGAGCCGGGCAGCTTCTTGAAGGGCTTTTGATTGAGGCGTTCGAGCAGCAGGCTGATTGCCGTGTTGAGTTCGCCCAGCGAGAAGAACTGGCGGTTGCGCAGCGCGGCGAGGATCCAGCGCTCGACGACTTGCACGCCGACTTCGACCTTGGCTTTGTCCTTGGGTTTGCGCGAGCGAGCAGGTAATACGGCGATGCCGTAATGCTCGGCGAGATCGCGGTAACTGGGGTTGATGTCGGGCTCGTAGCGATGCGCCTTGGTGACGCCGCTGCGCAGATTATCGGGCACCAGGATCTGCGATGTGCCACCGAAAAAAGCAAAACAGCGGGCGTGCGAGCCCAGCCAGTCAGGCAGCTTCTGCGACCAGGTGGCCTCGGCAAAGGTGTAGCTGGACGCGCCGAGAACGGCGACGAAGATCTGCGTTTGGCGGATCTCGCCGGTTCGCCGATCAATGACCGGTACGGTCTGGCCGGCGTAATCGACGAACAGCTTTTCGCCGGCACGGTGCTCCTGGCGCATGACCACGTCGACCTTGGCGGCCCAGAGGCGGTAGTGCTCGCAGAACCAGCTGTATTGGAAGCCTTGCGGGTGGGCGAGTCGGTATTCCTGCCAAAGCAGGGCCAGAGTTACGCCGGGGCGGCGTAACTCCCCGTGTACATGAGCCCAGTCTGGCACCGGCCTTTGATCGCTGGGAACGGTGGGCGGCGGCGGAAAAAGATGCCGTTGTAACTCGGCGTCAGTCAGCGCAGAGGGCCAGGTCAGGCCGCTGGCAGCAAAGCGATTGAGGTACTCACCGACGCTGGCTCGGCCTACTTGCAAGCTGCCAGCGACCTGGCGGGCAGATAGGCCGACCTCGAATTTGAGACGTAGCACTTCTCGAATTTTACGCATGGATAAACGCTCCACGACGACCTCTCTGCTTCGATAAAAGAGGTCGATGGTAGTGAATAATCCTGCGTTGCTGCCTGCCTTAAGGGTGGCCGGATGAGCGTGGAATGGGTGGCCGGATCATCGTGGAATCAGTGGCCGGATGTTTATGGAATAGGTGGCCGGATGGCCGTGGAATCCGCATCTTGGGTATGAGTTGCCATATCGTTTTCCTTTCAGAGAGCGACAAGGGCAATCACCTGGCGGGATATGCCCCGTCAGGGAGTTTGTTTGCAGATGCCTTACGGCAGCAGCAGGGTCAGAATGAAGACGATCAAGTCAGCCATCTGATTGGTTCCTTTTTAACTGACGGAGCCCCCCTTACGGGGAAGCCCCGTAGGGTTGTGGTCAGTTCGAAGCGCCCTATGCAAAAAGGCCCCCCAAAGGATGGTCTGAAGTAGTTGTGTATTTCTGGCTGACTTCAGCCCCTGCCGATTTTAAAAGCGGCAAATCGATCAAAAACGCTCAGATCACCCGCTTATTTCTGTGTTTTTAGCCGCCGCGAGCACCTCGCGGCAGCCATTTCCCACATTACAGGCGCACCTCTCCTGCATTCGCCAGTAAATGTCGGCGCGCCATCCACAGGTTCGACAGCGCGAACAGCGTCACCAGTTGCGCCGTGTTCTTCGCCAGACCACGGAAGCGCACCTTCACATAACCGAACTGGCGCTTGATCACCCGGAACGGATGCTCGACCTTGGCTCGTACCTGAGCCTTGGCCTTCTCAATCTTGCGCGCGGCTTTGTACAAAGCACTGCGCTTATCAAGCTTCTTGTAAGTACTACGGCGGGCGGCGATCTGCCAGATGACCTCCCGGCCTTCATGTTCAGGGCGTTTCTCGACGCCGGTGTAACCCGCGTCGGCACCGACCATGTTCTCATCGCCGTGCAGCAGCTTATCGACCTGGGTGACATCGGCCACGTTGGCCGCCGTGCCCACCACGCTGTGCACCAAGCCCGACTCATCATCGACACCGATGTGCGCCTTCATGCCGAAGTAGTACTGGTTACCCTTCTTGGTCTGATGCATTTCCGGGTCGCGCTTACCGTCCTTGTTCTTGGTCGAACTCGGCGCATTGATCAGCGTGGCATCGACGATCGTGCCTTGGCGCAGCGACAGCCCTCGGTCGCCCAGATAGCCATTGATGACAGCCAAGATGCCGGCGGCTAGTTCGTGCTTCTCCAGCAAACGACGGAAGTTGAGGATGGTGGTTTCATCGGGGATACGCTCCAAGCTCAGCCCCGCGAACTGGCGCAGGATGGTGGTCTCGTACAGCGCCTCTTCCATCGCTGGATCGCTGTAACCGAACCAGTTTTGCATCAGGTGCACGCGCAGCATCGCCATCAGCGGATAGGCCGGACGACCGCCTTCACCCTTGGGATAATGCGGTTCGATCAAGGCAATCAAACCCTTCCACGGCACCACCCGATCCATCTCGATCAGGAACAACTCTTTGCGGGTTTGTTTGCGCTTACCGGCGTACTCGGCGTCAGCGAAGGTCATCTGCTTCATGGGGAAACTCAGCGGGTGGAATCCGGGTATTTTGCCAAAATCTGGAAGTCTTCTTCAGAGTTTCCCAAAGCGTTTTTTGGCGTCACTCGCCTTGCGACTGAGCAACGTACTGCGCAGATTTCAACTGAGTTACAGCGTAATCCCGAGCAACTACAGGCCACGTTGAAACGTACTCGAAAGCAGGTTCCCAACAATTGGCAGCACGGGCGCGCCGAACGACTTCCGCAACCTTGTTGATCGTCTTCTTAGGCAGATCAGCAGGGGGCGGAACTTGGCTTCCGTCACGGACAACTTCACCTTCAATCACGTCATCTGCCGGGGCAGGATCTGCAACTTTTGGATTAGCCGACTGTTCGGGCTGAGCATCAGATGCCGGTTGCTGATCAACCTGGTTAGAGGTAGGCAGCGGTTCAGGTTCCACGACATCAGCAGCGCCCATGTATCGCTCAACAACTTCAACTGGCACATCGTTGGAAGAGAACCCTTCCCCAGCGTCTGTATTGAGGTACTGAATCACTCCGTCCAGCTTTGAGCCGGTCTGAGGCCAGTATTTCCTTGCAATCTTGATAGCCGACTTCTTGCGCATGGAGTCTTCGAAGTCGACCCAGGGGCCTTTCTTCTTACGTTTCCACAGCTCCGAAGCATCTCGAGCAGCATTGATTTCATCCGCGGTCACCGCCTCAACGTGAACGCGGCCATCAGGCAGAAGAGCTTCGACGTAGCAACCTACAAACTCCCCACGATCAGCCTTCTTGTCGAAAGGGTTGAACGTATGGGTCGGGCTCTGTCGCTTCCCTCTGTACTCGAACTTGTCTTTCGAGTAGACCAATTCAACGATGCAATCACGGATCGCACCGTCGTTTACAGCGACCTTGACCATGCCCCTCCAGGACACGTCCAAAACCACCTGCCCGTCTCGGGGCACCAAGTAGGCGAGCTGTCGGGATTGATTAAGAGTCAATCCGTAAGCAGCAACCTGGCTAAAGGCATTTCTAAGGCTTAGAGGGTTAGTCGTAGCGCACTTGCACAGATAGTCGTTGTTCATCATGGCCTGCGATGCAAACAGCAGCTCATTTTTGAACATCACGTCAGTCTTCGACGACTCCACTAGCTTGATGAACTTTTCTTCTTGCTTCGCAATAATTGCAACTGCGTTTTGGAAGTTATCGCTCATTTCATTTTCCTTTCTAAAAAGAAAACGCACCCGAAGGTGCGTTAATTCTTGACTGACTTCTGCCTGATTAGATGATGTTTAGAAGCAAACGGCTAATTGGGGCAAAAGGTATGTCGTCGTCGAAGCTGTCAAAGTGCTGATCATGCTGTGGAGCAGGATCGCGTGGTGACTGACTAGGACGTTGTTGCTGTTGCGGACGCTGCTCACGGGATTGCCCTTGAGAGTTGTCGCGCTCTGGCCTTCCACCCAGGAGCTGCATTCTGCCCTGCATGTCGACGATAATTTCGGTGGTGTACCGTTTGATACCGTCTTTTTCCCACTCTCGTGTTTGAAGCTTACCTTCGATGTATACCTGCGATCCTTTCCGCAGATACTCACCAGCGATCTCAGCGACTTTCCCAAACAATGAAACACGGTGCCATTCGGTCCTTTCGACTTTCTGTCCCGTTTGCTTGTCAGTCCACTGTTCACTTGTTGCAAGGCTGAGATTGGTTACTGCATTACCGTTAGGTAAGTAGCGAGTTTCTGGATCTTGACCACAGGTGCCAACCAAGATCACTTTATTTACGCCGCGAGCCATAGTATTTCTCCATTTAGATAGAACTACGGGGCGGCATTACCCCAATACGGGGGCAATAGCAGCCCCGTTGGGGTTTGGTTTTTCATGGGTTTTTGGTTGTACTTTTGAGACGGCCAACAAGCCGACCATGCGACGAGGCGCATGACTAAATCAGTCCACACATGTGGGCTGACTTAATCTGGGAATTCATGATGGTTGAGATTCAACCACGAGGCGCTGGGCCTGTAGATGGACTGCAAGGCATGCAATCCGGATTTATAACGCCGAGCTACTCGACGTGATAGGAAGTCTGCAACAAGCAGAATCCAATGGCAAGCGGGTTTTTTGTCCGCGTTTTTTCAGTCGCTTTTTCGTCCTGAAAACGGGCCATCCCCTTTTCTGTACGGAGGAAAATGATCCTTACCAGCCTCAGAGGATCAACCATGCACCACCTTAAATCTCTATTGCCGCTAGGCCTGGCCATTGGCTTGGCGCTCACAGCGGGTTGTGCCAACAAGCCAGAACCCCCTGCCCCAGGCACGCCATTCGAGGTCGCAAGCTACGAGCCCGATATGCGCGAATACCACACCAGCTGGGGGCATACGGGCCGAGGCGGTGCAGCATTGCGAAAACCCACCTATCAACCCGTTCTTGGCAGCCTCGATGTTCTCGAGACCCCGGCCGGGAAGCTTCACCCAGAGCTGCAAGCACGCCTTACAACGAACGATAGCGTTGCAGTCCCATCATCCATGTTCCAGGCCAACTGTGCTGACTCTGCAAATGTGGCGCAGGCCTTTGCTCTTGGCCAACCCGCCGCAAGCGAGCGCATCGTCACCTTGGCCAACGCGGCCGGTTCGGTCGATGACTACATTGCCGTCCGGAACAAGCTCTGCAAAGGGGCTCAACGGTTGAGCTACGAGGAGTGGGTCATTCTCGTCGAAGGCACCCCGAAGGATGTCCCTCTTCACCTGAAACCATCTCTTCCGCCCTCCTATAAGTGATCAGTCATGCCTAAATTCAATCCCACTCTCGCTACAGCCATTGGCGTTTCAATCGTGACCTCTGCCGTTGCTGTCGGTGTCTCTGTCTACATGGGACAGAGCTACACCGAAATGGCGGTGAAGAAAGCCCTCGTTGAACAGCTGCCAGGGGCCGTCGACAAAACCCTCAAGGATCGCGAGATCGAGAAGATCAACGCCGCGAAAGCGAAAATCCTCTCGAATTGGAGCGGCGCAGCTGACACCAGCATTGAAGGTCGGCACATCTACGGCAGCATGGATGCGCAATTTACCCTGGTCGAGTTCAGTGACCTGGAATGCCCGTATTGCAAGCGCTTCCATGACACGCCCAAGCAGATGGCTGACAAGTCCGAAGGACGTATTAACTGGGAATGGCAGCATTACCCCCTGGCCTTCCACAACCCTGTGGCCGAAGTGGCAGCTCACGCATCTGAGTGCGTGGGAGAGGTCGCCGGCAACAAAGCCTTCTGGGCATTTACTGGCGAATGGTTCGCTCGCACTCAACTCAATGGCCAAGGTGTCGAGGACGTAGAGCGTCTTGCGCAGGAGGTTGGCGCGCCCCTTGATGCCTATCGTCAGTGCATGGAAAGCGGCAAATACCAAGCCTTGATCGAAGGCCAGGTGAAGAAAGGCACGAACATGGGCGTCACCGGCACGCCAGCAACGGTCGTAGTCGACAACCTCACAGGCAACAAACTGCTGGTGAAAGGTGCGCAAAGCACACAGGTGCTACTCCAGACCATGCAGCAGCTGGTCAAAATGCGCGACGAGGCTCCCAACCAAGACAAGCTGGATACCCCTGCTGAGGGCGCGGCCAATGAGATCGGTGCTCAATAGGCTGGGTGAATGGGCCGACCAGCTAGATTTCGGGGGCAGTCATGCGCTTTCTAGCACTCGTGTCGCTATGACTCAGCAGCTTGAAGGTCGGGCAGTTCTTTTCCATGCGCTACGCAGGGCCAGTACCTGGGATGAGGTTTTCGATCTCATCTCAGCCAACGGATACAGCCTCATTCCAAACGGAGAGGATTTTATCGCCGCGGACACGAGTACAGGACTTATGTTCTCTCTCTGGGATTGTGGTCATAGTCGGCTCGTATTTGAGGAGAGGCTTGGTCGTTTACCGGATTTACCACCCATGAGTCGATGACTCCAACCCCGCCCCGGCGGGGTTTTTCTTGTGCTTGGGATATTCCAGAGCGGTGATGTACTGGGCACGACCTCAACGAACGTATCAGGGAGATACGCCATGACCGATCTACCACGCATTGCATCGTTTCGCCAGTTGGACGAACACCTGAAGAAAACTGGTGTTCCACGCGACGAACAGATGATTCGCAACAACATCTACATTGCACCGCTTGACTGGTTTGCTATTGAAGAAGGCTTCAATCTGAGGCCAATCGATCCTGACCATGCGGAAGGCTTCGCCAAGTCTTATGAGCAGGGCCTGTATGTGCCTCCAGTCGTCGCAGAACTGAAGATCATCGACGGCAACCCTCGCCTCGTGATCCGAGAAGGTCACCATCGCCTTACTGGCGCGCGCATCGCAGATGGGCGCGGTGCAAATCTTCCAGGACTGATGGTCAACGAGTTCAAAGGAAATCAGTCCGACGCTGTTGTGATGATGATCAAGACCAGCGAAGGCAAAGAGTTGCTGCCGCTGGAGCGAGGAGAAGGCTACAAGCGCCTGGCCGGGCAAAACTGGAGTCCAGCCCAGATCGCCGATCGCATGAACAGGAGCATCACTCATGTTGAGCGACTGATGCTTCTCGCCAACGCAGAGGAGAACGTCAAACAGCTCGTTCGCGAGGGGGTAATTAAAGCGTCTCCCGTCATCGATGTTCTGGTGGAGCTGCGAGGAACTGGGCAAGACCCGTATCCAAAGCTGCTGGGGATGATCGAGGGGGCTAAGGCCTCCGGCCGTACCCGCGCAACGGGCTCAGACGCCAACAAAGCGCTGGGCAAGTTCAAAGTGACACCTAAGGAGGCCATGAGTGCGTTCAGCGCACTGAGCGGCCTTACAGGAAGCCTGCGTGATCAACTCAAGTCCGGTGGCGATGCGCAGCATGAGTTGCGGCTTGACTCGAAGGCGGCGGAGTCGCTGCTGAAGATCCTGGAGAAGTATGAGGCCAGCCAGAACACGGCTGAAGCCTGAGGAGGCGGTAATGCTGCACATTGAGCGCAAGGTAGGGGAGTCGATTCGGCTAGGCACCGACATACAGGTGATCGTCACAAAGGCTGCAAACGGTACGGTCAGATTGGCGTTTGAAGCGCCGAAAGAGGTGAAGATCTACCGCGAAGAGATCTACCAGCGCATCCAGAACGAAAAAACACCCTGATCACATAGTCAGTTGTTCGACTTCGCTTGGGATCACCGCCGAAGACGGTAACCTATGGCTATCGAAAAAAGGAGTTTCACCATGAAGAACAGCAGTATCACGATCCGCACCGGGCTTCTCGCCGCAGCTATTGCCCTCCTGGTCGGGTGCTCTTCCTCGCCGAAGGCTCCCTCCGTGCAGCTACCTGATCCGCAGAATGTACCGAAAGAAAAATGGTCCGATGCGATGCACGTTTTGACTGCCATGAAGATTTCTGGCCAGCGCGACGTGCCGCGTGAAATGGCTGAGACCTTCGCCAATTCAGCACCAGGCCGCACCAGCGGGACAGCAGGCGCTGATGCTGCGATTGCCGGCGTCAGTCTCGCGGCACCGCCAAGCGGCTTTAGTGGTGGAGCTGCTGCAAGCGTAGGCCTCGGCCTTATGATGCTTGGCGGGTCGAGTGACCCTGCGCACGCAACTCAGGTTGTGGCCTGGGTGCCGGCTGATGAGGCCTCCTCCCCTGAAGAGGCATCTGCACTTGCACTCAAGAAGGTAGAAGAAGCCCGCAAGAAGGTCTTTGAAAAAGGGATGTCGAAGCTACCAATGCATGTTGGTAAATACCCGGATGGCCATTCCCGTGCTTACGCATCGTTGGCTGATAGCTACGCTGAACGTCCTATCCCATTCACCGACAACGCCGCCCCTGCACCTGACTTCGTGAAGTCAGCCGCTGCATACGGGCCTATCTTCATTCGGGACAATCAATTCGTCCTTGATGCCTCAAAAAATGGCATGACGCCATCTGAAGCCATGCTACTCGCATCGCGCTATCTACCGGATTGGGTCTACATCTACCATCCTGGCCAGAAGCTGCGGAAGAACTCAATTCCCGCAGCAATTTTCAATCGAGGCGAGGCCAAGTACTTCGTCGGCAAATAAGTCAGCAGCAATAAAAAAGCCCCGGCACGCGGGGCTTTTTTACTGCTTGATCACTTCATATCAAGCTCATACTGTTTCTTCACCGCGTCGACGTCGAAACCCTCCAATCGCTCCAGGTTGCGATCCAGGGTATTCAGGCGTTTGGTTCCCTCAGAAAACTGTCCCAAGCCACTACCGCTTCCCGTTACATCTTCAAGAGAAACAGTCGAAGCAGTTGGCAGTCTGCCTGCGAGATTCAACATGCCAATCCACTCGGACAGATCCACACGCGACCAATCCATTTTGCCCAACTGATCGGGTGTGATCCCCTCGCAGGTCGGGGTTTTCACCTCTCCCCATCCCAACCCTAGCTGTTCACGAGCCGACTCCTGAATGATCCTCGCAACAACTGAGCCAAAGCAGCAATACGCCTCGCGCTTTTCAACGCAAGACCCAAGCACTTCGGAAGCGCAGTAGCTCCCAACAAAATGGCATTGTCGGGTTTCCTTTTTCGCCCCTAGCTCGAACTCTTTCTCCTCGCATTCCCAAATGATATTGATCAGCAGATCTACGATCACATAGACCATATACACCCAGCCGATAATGTTCACCACCATCGCAGCGTTTGCCCCAAGACCAGTTACTGCGCCATCGGCCCCAGTTGCAAACACAGCATCTGCTGCCGCGGTCGCTCCCATATCCACCATGGCGTCATATGCCTGTTGCATGAGCCAGGTTTGCAGCTTACTCAAGGCTGTCTGCTCAAGGGTGCCGCTGAGCGTCTTCTCGAATGCGCCTGTAGCAGCATCCACGATAGACCCCCATTGCCCCTTCACGACCGAAGTACCAGCTGCCATCACAGCGTTACTTCCCGCAGCCCAGTATCCGGGCGCGAACAGGCTACCCGTTCTGTTCAGCGCTTCCAGCGAACTGGTCATCTTGAGCGTGTTCATCGTCAGGTTCACATAGTCGAAGATGGATACGCTTTCTGGCGCTTCACAACAATCGACGTAACCGCCGAGTGCTTTTTTGCACTCCATTGCCTCGCCCTTGAACACTTTGCAGTCATTGGCCTCATTGATATCGGTACCATCACCACCGCAGTCCAGGTCGTGCTCAGCAAACTGAGCAACCTGAAGCATGGCCACCGCATAGGCAAAATCGCCGCTTTTAGTGTTCGACGAGTCGAAACACTCACTGCCCATGCACCGCGCCCCACCAGGGCATTCGATTTGGGCACCAGTGTTCACGATTGTTTCGTAGCTGGTGTCATAACCGCAGTCCCAGACCTCCTCGAAGGCATAACAAGCGCCTGTCTCGCCTTTTGCGCCATCAATACAGCCTTGAGAGATAAAACCGCAGCTTGGATTCTGCTCGTACTGGGTGCAGGTATTCAGGTTACCGCCATCATTTGAGGGGCACCGTTGCACACCTTTGGCGTCCGTGTAGCAATCCATATTGCCCTTGTAGTAAGAGCACTCGGCGCTTACCTTGGCCTTTTTGCAAAGCGGATCGATGTTCGGATGCGGGGATGGTGGCATGTCCGAGCGGCAGATCTGAACGCCATTGGTTTCAGTACAGCCATTGGCATCCACTGCCGGCATAGACGTGCACGACATCTGCGCGTTGGTGCAGAACCCATCCTCGATCATGTCGAACATAGGCAGGCGCTCTTCCGGCCCCCAACCTTTATCGACAAACGCCTTTGCCGGGTCATAAATGATCTTGATACGGGCGTAACCCTCACCACCGCCGGTGACCGAGGTGCGAGTTTTGAACGTAATCACGTCATCATCACTGCCGAATTTGTCAGTGATCACCTTGTTCGGAGCTACGTTCCAGCTTGTTCCACGCTCGCAGGAGCCAGATGTTTCAGGTGGGAAAACGCCTGGTGTATGTGTCCAAAGCATCTGATCATTGAACAGAATTTGGAAATAGTCATCGAAAACAGCTCTGTCAATTGTGGCTGAGATGATGGCGTCCTTAGCTATCACGCGGAATCGGGTGTACTCCTCATAGATCGCGCAGTTACCACCCCAATAGTTGTCCCCGACCGTGCCGACCCAGATATACAAGCAGCCGCGACCGCATGACTGGAAGTTTGGCTGCCCGGAAACATATTCGATTACACCTACCTTGTAATCATGCAAGAACTCAACGTTCCCGCCCTGATCCACTACACGCTCACATGTTTTGTAGTTAGCAACGTGGGCGTTTTTCGTCACGTTCTCAAATACATCGGTCGATTTGCAATCTGCGAAGTTTTGCTTAAACCCGTCCATGAAGTCGGGCGAGCGAACTTTATCAGCCTGGTTGAGCATAGGGTCTTTGGACAGATCTACAGACATGCGATTGCCGCTGTCGATAAGCGTTCTATATGCCTCCCCCTCAGAGGACGATTCCGATTTCAGACGGGTATTGGCCCGCAACCCAAGATCAATCGTCTTCACATCGTCGCCATAGACCTTCTCCAGCGAGACCGTATCGCCAGCGTCAGGGAAAAGATCTTGGAGCGTGACCGAGGCATTCCCACCGTCGAAAACCTGAAGTGCCTGTTGGCCTACCGATTGGCCCGCCGCCGATCCTGCGGTCACTGCGTCAGCCCAAGCAGTGAAGGTCATGCTATTGAGATATAGGCCTATGACGGTCGCGTTGACCAGGCGTATGAGCGTGGTTTTGAGTGGTTGTCGCATCGATCGCATGTCCAGAAAGAGGGATGCTTCGATGCTATGGCAAGGGGGAAACACGATGGCGCGGTTTCAGGCAATAAAACCGCCTGAAAAAGCAAAGCCCCGGCTGGTGGTGTCACCGGCCGGGGCTCGCTATGTTTTTGATCATGCCTGAGGCACTACTAAGACCTGACCATCACTCGGGATCAAGCGATGAATCACCGCCCATGATTTGACGAACCGGGTATCCGGATCAGAGGATGAAACAGTTCTGGCGATCTGCTCGGGGACTTTGAACACCCGACCAGACTCGACCATCAGTTCTTTGAGTTCTTGGCAGAATAGTGCGTTTGCTGCGGTCATGTTCAACTCTCCTGGTGTGGGTGATCCCCAGAGCCCTTCACACGGAAGGGCTCTGGTGGATCACCCACGGAGGGTGACCACGCAGCGGCCTAGCCGAAGCTAGGCTTGAATCCGTTCACTGGGCAAACCCCTAAGGGATGGCTCAGTGGGCCTTGATGTTGGTGCCGTGCTTCTTGTCGAGACGGTCAGCAACCACATAACCGATCACGCCGGTTAGGGCCAAAACGCTGACCACACCTACGATTGCGTAAACAAGCATCTGCATCGAGTCCATTTCATTCTCCTTTCGGATTGCTCATCGCTGTAATCAAGGATACCACCAAATCGGCGATCATCATTACCACGCCAAGCACCAGACAGAACGATACGACAAGCGGATGCGTCCCTGGTGTAACGATGGAAACGAAAGCGGCTGCCAACAAGCTACAGCCAACGCCCATAAGTGAAGCCTTAATCCAGTCGAATAGTATTTTTTTGTACATAGTTTTTACTCCTCAAAAAGACGAGGAGTCCCAACGGGATTCCCCGTCAGGGTTTAATTATTTCCAACTCCGAGCCGTTCGGCTGAGTCAGTAGAACAACAATAAAGCCATTTGCCTGCGAATAAATCGCATAGGCACATTTCGATTTTTCAGCCAACGATGATGCGCTGCGAACAGCGTCAATTGCGTTTACATGAAACATCGGAAAGACCTCTTATGGAGCAAAGACTCCCGGAGAACCGAAAGTAATTTGCCAAGAGCCTTATTGAATCAAAGCGAGTGACGCGCCTTGATCATTTCTGCGGTGTGAGACTGCTGAGCAGTTGCAACGCCGGAATCGAATGCCTTTAAGCCAAGTTGAATGCCACCAACAACAAGAGCGGTAAGGACGATAAGAGTTTTCATGGTGTTCTCCGTTAGCAAAGGATGCAGACGGAGAACCACCCTGGCGGGAAGTAATCTCCCCGCTGCGGGTTTTTAGGCACGCAGAAAAATCAATATCCAGTTGCCTGGATGCCGATAATTTGAGTGCTATTTTTAAGCCGGTTTGAAAGCGTGGCTCTGCTTTTTTGTGACTCATCACATGCATGATGAGAACACTGCCTGAACGCATACACGTTTCAGGCCTTGGCGGACATGCTCATGCATGGCGCTAAGTTCTAAGCACAGAGGTCTCTGTGCTGGAAGGATTCTTTAGAGCTCGACCTGAAGCCCACTCTATGGCTGCGATGATACCAAACCGATGCCCTTTAACAAGACGCTGAACCAAAAAAAAGGGTGACCCGAAGGCCACCCTTTCACACTCATAGCCCACTCGGTGAAAACACCTTATGACCGCGTTTATTCCGGAAACGGTCAACAACCATCTCCATTGGTTCTTCCAGCATGATCGGGGGGAAAAAACCATGCCCCCGCGAGTGCTTCAGGTATATGACTCCCCCTGTTGACAGCTCCCAGAGGTGAACCTTTGTTTCGCCTTTGGTAACCCAAGCCTTGCGGGCTACCGAGGCCTGACCTTGCAAACGAGCAGCTTCAAGGATCGCGTTCATCGACTTCTCCGTATATCCGACAGGGAGAAGCCCCATGGGGGATTTCTCCCCCATAGGTGGTTTAATTAGAGCGCTACGTCTCGGCTTTCGAGCTTCAGCTTTTCCGGTGCTACTGGAAACCAGTAGCAATCCCAGTCCAGGAAAATGATGGCCCCGGGCCGAAACTCATCGATCTCACGAACGAATCCAAGGATTGTCTTTCCCTTGATTTCGAGCCCGTACCCATTTGTCACCGTTACGGTATCGCCAAGCATGAAATCGCATGGAACAGGCGCGATTTTTGCCATTTTTTCTTCTACAAATCGATGCATTTTTAATCTCCATTTGCATGGAGAACCCCGCCGGAGTTCCCCGGTAGGGTTATTTGCAGATTGCGTTGGCAAGCTCTTCAGCACGAAGCAGAGCGTAAGCTCTTCGCTCCTGGCTCATGTATGGCCAACAAGAGCCAACTGCGTCCGAATAGCTCCCGAAGGCGTCAATCCAGTCCCAGTAAATGTTCGTGCTGTCTACACGTCGCATCTGGTCGGCAGCTGGACGAACAAGGCTGAATACCTTGTACAGCTCGCCACGCTGAGTCGCTTGCTTTACAACCTGAAACTCGCCATCCGTCATAGCCTTGCGGCAAACCTTCTCGACGAGAACACTGGTGGCTCGCTTCAGCAGCCTTTCAACTAGCTTGACCACCTGATCGTTACGAGTAACGAACATCTTGGCTTCGCCTGCCTGGGCGTCCCTATAAGCATTCATCTGATTCTCCATTTCCACGAAGCGCAGAAAGGGAGAAAGCCCGTAGGGGGCTTTCCCCCTATCGGGCTTCTATTTACTTAAACAGTTCTTTGGCTGCGATTTTCAATGTGGTAGCACGAACATCTTCGAAGTCGCACATCATTGCTTCACAACAGACCCGGAAGCTAAACGGATGAACTTCGTCCGAAAGAACCCAATCCATTGCTTCGCGCCAATTCTGCTCACTGACCTGAGGATGAATGATCTGCCTCAGAGTGATTTTCAGCAGGTACTCCCGCATCCACTCAACGTAATCATCGGTGATTTCGTCTCGTGCCCGCAGGGCTTCCAGCTCAGCGTCTGACATTTCAAGAATGTCGAGAAATCCAAGTTGAAAAACTCGCGCATGGCTTGCCTTTCTCCGTGGTCTCCGCTCAAACGAGCGGCGCTGAATAATTACTTGCTCCCCAAACAGATCCAACAAGGGCAACGCAGTCGCAGTATTTTCCATTTCAGACCTCCTCAAACCGACAGAGGCCTCCCACTAGGGAAAGCCCCTAGTGGGTTGAATGGTTATTTGTCAGGCGGCTAATGCTTCGCGAACAAGCTCAAAGAGCGAGTTCTTGAGATTCGCAACCTCCCCAACAGCACGGTATTGGCTGAACAATGCTTTCAGGATGTGCTCATTGGCACTTCCGAAACCAAGTCCAATCACTTCGATGCCGCTGACCTCACACCGCTGAAGAAACTCCTTCGCTGCATGAGTAGTACCTGCGTTCGGTTCACCATCCGTTATGACGAAAAGAATCTTCTTCTCGCCCTTCGCACGAAGAACTTCAACAGCAGCCGGCCACAGTGCTTGCGCAAGAGGCGTACCGCCCTCCGACATCGCACCAAAGCCACCTTCGCTTACCGCCTTGATCAATCGCTCTTTCGGGCTCTTGATCAGTGCGCAGCGCTCAACGCCATCGTTCGCCTTGTTGGGGAACGACATCGCGCCGGTTGTCACCAGCGGAAGTCCCTCCAGCGCGCTTAGCACCGCGTAGACTGCGGCTTCGGCCTGATCCATCGCAGATTTCATACTCCCCGACTTGTCGAGAAGAATCTGGATTGATGCAGACTGACGCTCTGCTCGAGACTTACTTCTAAACACCCGCGTTTCGCCGCCTTTCATCATGGCGATACGCCCAGTGTCGATCCGCTTGCCCTGCCGCTTCAGCCGAACACGGCAATCAACCTGCGCCTGTAACAGCCCATTAAGGCACTGTCGCAGACCGGCCGATTGCTCGATGCCCAATTGCACACGGCGGACGCTCGCTTGATCGGATCGGTTCCTGCCCCTCCCATCCAGAGAGAATGGTCGGATCGGATTGCCGTCGCGCACTGCTTTACGGCCTAGCAACTCACCCGCCTTGTCGCCAACTTCCGAGATCAACCCTTTCAGGTCGGCTTCGGTTGCATCCTTGGCCTGCTCGCGCAGGTTGCTGGCTTCTGGGGAAGGTTTGCCGCTGCCATTGCTGGACTGCGAGGTTTCTTGGCCATCGTCGCCGGCATTGCTGCCGCTACTTGGTTGGGATTGGTCTTGCGGCTCGGAGCCGGACTGGCCTCCATCAGATGTTTCCTGCTTGGATTCGGGTTGCCCCTCCTCTTTGCCTTCATCACCTGCACCCGCACCACCGCCTTGATTTTGCTCCTGCTGCTGATCGCCTCCACCCGACTCTTGCGAGTCCTGAGGAGCACCCTCAGAGCCTTGCTCGGGCTGCGGTTGCTCATCTTCCTGCTCATCCTCTTGCGAAGGCAGCAGGTCGATAATCGCGTCCACCAGAGCGAGAACATCTGTTGTGCTCTCGCACGCCAGGGTGTTCTTCACCAGGGTCAGGATCTGATCCGTAAGGTCAGCCCCAAGAAGGATCTCCATACGGGCCAGGTAGGCTTTTGCTGGAACCTCAAGCTGCGGTTCCTGGAGTAGCCAGTAACCGCCGTAGAGAATTCCGTTGTGAATCACATGAAGCGCCGGACAGTCATCCACCTGCTCTGGCCGGAACGGCTCAAGCAGAACCTTGCGGTTCAGGTAACGGATGTCCGACTCAGTACCTGGGTACTGATCCATGCTCAATCGTTCAATGCGGATGTCCTCAAGAATGTTCAGCAGATTCTTGCGGAAGGGTGTCGGGCTTGAGTCGCGAAAGCAGCCCATGTCTGTGTTGCGGACATGGGAGCATTCATGTGCGATGTACCCGAAGGACAGCGGCAGATCGTCCTCGGTGAAGGGGACAAATACGTTTTTTCCATCTGTCTTAGCCTGGACACCCTCAACATGCACTTTGACGCCAGTTAGCTCGGCAAGGTGCTGTGCGTAGATCGGCAGAGTGCCGACCAGGGATTGATTGCTCATCGTTTATCTCCTTTCTCGCCACCGCGAAAAGGAGTAACCCCGCGAGGAGGGTTACTCCCGCGCGGGGTTTGTTTGTGATGTCAGAACCAGAACGTGCCGAAGGGCATATCGGGTTCAGACGGATTGATTACGAGGGGTTCTTCAGACTGCTCCGCTGGAACGGGTTCAGCTGGTTCAACAACCTCGGATGTTGCTGGTACTTCGTTGATGCTGTCGTGACAACTCGGAGTAGCGACACTTGCGCTCAGCTCTTCCTCGACCATCGTTACGGCATACTCGGGTACTTCAGCAGCAGGTACAGCAACAGCAGCGACAGTCTCGGCCGGAGCCTCGATCTCAACTGTTGTAGGAGCCTTTGTTTCAACACCGGCCGGGGCCTCGGTTTCAACTAAAGGCGTTGCTGGAACGAAAGCCATCGACACATCTTGTGGGCCGTTGGCATTGTTCAGGTTTTTGATCAGCCGCTTGATCGAGTCCTCATCAGAGAGGGCCGACACAAGAGCTACAACGCTGTTGTACTGAGAGCCATTAACCACCCCGGACTTGGGGAGAGCCGCAAGGACTTCCTCAATGTGTTCGGTTAGGGCTTTGACCTCACTGGACAGGAACATCAGGCCGCGAAGCTTGGCGTTGATCTTCCGAACAGTGTTCAGCGTCGTTTGTGTGACATGGCCACGAGTGGCCAAGCCAGTTTCAAGCAAGCGCTCGGCTGTATCTGCCGTCTCAGCGTACAGCTGATCTGACAAACCACGGACCTGCGTACCCAGCGTGTTAGAGAGGTGCTTGTCGCCATCAGGGGAAACACGGCATGCCGCGTACCCAAAATGCATCCCTGCATCTACCTGCGCCTTCGGTGTCACCGAGGTGCGGATAGCATCACGCCATTCTTGCTTCTCCCAGCCCTTGTCGATCCACTCAGTGATCCAGCGTTCGTAGTTGGGGAGAAAGTTGTTTTTCAAGTCGTAAAATTGCGATTTGAGCGCTTCCAGTCGGTCAACAACCTCCTGGATCTTGTCCTGGGAAACTGCATAGCCACCCAGGAACCGCACACCACACTCTTCCACCACCTTTGTAGCCTGCCGCTTGATCTTCTCAAACGGTTTCAGCTTCTCCGGGTCGATTACACGCATCGAGCCGAGTGAAGCCAAAATAGCAGGAGGAATCTTCCCCTCCAGCATTTCAGGTTTCAGCTTTTTCCGAGCAGTCCACAGATGGATACCGGAAAGATCGACCAGCAGTAGTTGGTCTAGGATTTTGATCTCATTCTGTTGAATGGACATTTCACGATTCTCCTTTCTCACATGCATGAAAAAGGGGGAATCGCGCCCGGTGGGGGAGATTCCCCCTTAGGGTTTTTACGCAGCAACTTTCCAATCGCCACCAAAGACACTCTGGGCGATCTTACGAATTGCTGTCTTCTGAACTAAATCGCAGCGATTGAGCAGCGATTCATCCAGCGAAAGTTGAAGCGGATTAGCTGCGCCCTGGTGAGTGTATCCACAAGAGATACGCCCCCAGCGAAGCAATGTCCGAGTGGACATCGTGACGCTTAGGTAATTACCACCTAACCCTTGATGTTGATTACGAATGGAGTTCGCAACCTTCACCATGTTTTTCGCCATCTCTTCCGGAAGCATTGGCAAAGCAGATATCAAAGTTGCTACTTCGTTATCAGCCTCAAGGTACGGAACCTCAAACACTCGGAAGCGATCCAGCGATGCCAGGTTCTGCTGCATGGTGCCAGCATGTACTCCCGATGCATCACCCTGTCCCGCCGTATTGCCGCAAGCGACAAACCGGAAGTTGGCATGAGGCTTCACAACCTCACCATTGTTTTCCGCAATCACCAAGGGTCTCCCCTCCATGACAGCGTGCAGACCTACAGTTACTGCCGGATCAAGCGTGTCGTACTCATCGAGCACGAACACAAACCCATTACGCATTGCTTGGGTCAGCGGCCCATCCACAAACTTCGTGTTCAGGTCGCCGCTCACCGGATCAGTGACAGGTAGGTTGTAACCAGTAAGCTCCGGCATTTCCATCCGACTATGTGCCGAAACGGTGATGCAGGGCCAATTAAGATGGGCAGTGACTTGCTCTACGAGCGAAGACTTACCCGAGCCAGTTGGGCCGAGGAGCATGCAGCTATCCCCAAACGGAGCGTAGAGCCAACTCATGAACGGCTTGACCAGCATCTCGCGGAAGAAATACTTCTTCTTCGGCGCGACGTGATGCATCCACTGGTGTCCTTCTGCAAAACCTGGCGCTTGCGCGTTGGTATTGAAGCCGAACTCTTTCATCTCAACTTTTGCATTGAATTGCATTTTATATTCTCCGTTCTCGAAAGCAGTTGCCCAAGAAAAGGAGAATCCCCATAGGGGAAGACTCCCCCAGTGGGCGGTTTATTTTGTGCAGGTTTTACGCAGCAACTACCAGATCAATCACAGACAGGCTGTCTTCACTGGTTTTTTTGGTGAAGCTTACGACTGGTGTGAGCCCGTGATAAACCAGCTCGGCACACAGCGAATGCATCATCCATGGCGGGCAACTGACCAGAACGGTAGTTGTGCCAGATTTCTTTGCTTCAGCAAGGGCAATTTCGGCAAGTCGCTCAACGCGCTTTGCAACACTTTCCTTGGTCGGCAACACCGGGAAGAAAAGGAGACTACGAATCTCCTGAAATTCCTTCCAACTCGTAAGATCACGAACCCCGAAGGATTCGAGTTCACGGGTAGTTTTAAACTTGGTCAGATTAACGACTTCGTTGGTATTGCTCATATTCTCAACTCCAGTTTTCAGAGCGGAGAAATCCCATACGGGTTTCCCCGCATGGGTAGGTTTTTAAGCTGATTAGAGTCGCAGCTAACGACCCGTGCCAGGCACGGACAAACATCTACGCTCATGCGTGGATGGTTGATTCTGGGGGGTAGCATAGGTCAAACGGACTTATGCTTACTTGAACAGCCCCGATCGGGGCTGTGAGGGTTCTTGAGCTGCAATAGCGCGCAGCTTACGCACCTTTCGGTAGGGCCATGATGCCTATTTACAGGGATGCCTGCAACCCTCTGGGATCACGCAAATTTGCGGTCAAGCAGGCCCGGAGTGGGTAGCGCTTGGCGCCCGCGGTTTGCCTTGTCGATATCAATGATCACGGTTCCTCAGTCGATCTGCTCGATGCGGCCATCTGGATAAACGCGACGATGACCACCACCGTTGCGGTTCACCTTTACGACGAACCCCGGCCAGATTTGGACGATTGCCATTCAGCTTTTGCATGGTCTGTTCCTTCATCATGGCTCGTTTCCCTATGCGTCCAGCTTTGGAGGGGCTGGCTTGATGAACACCATCACCCCGAGCCAATTCATTAATACATGACCTGGTGCGGAGAAGTCGCCACCGGGCAGCAATCGAAAGCGCTTACTGGCTCTGATTTCGACCTGCTTCGAACGAATGGTGAAGATCACGTTTCCTATCCTTGAATTTCAGACCAGCTTCAAATGTGGGGGTACGCTGTCGGTTACGTGCGCCTGCATCATCGGCTGCATCACCATTATTTCGAAGCCCATTTCTTCAAACCACCATTGCCCCATACGTGCAAAGTCATCGGTGGGGAGCGCCAAAAAACCATTACCGTCAGACCAAAACATGCGGCTCACTGGATGGACAAAATCCAGTTCGCAATCGCCGTTCGGATAGACGCAAACAATCATCTCCCATGACCGATCTGGCGGCGAGGGCCACTGATAACCTTCCGGAGCCATGCGTTTACGAGTACCACCCTGATAGCGCCCTGACAGGCCATATACGAACGCCCGCACCTGCCACGTTGCCACAGCGTTACCCTTGGCTTGCAGATCGGCACAGACGCGCTTGAATGCCTGGCGCACCAGTGGCTTTGGCAGCCTCCACACAAAGCAAGAAATGCCCTGCTGGTAGAACGCTTCAAAATCCATCGCGGGATAACCCGCTTCGTCGGTCGCTCGTTCCAGATAGTTCATGGCTTTTTTCCTCAGACTTCTAAGTCAGGGTCGATGACCCATGTTTTGCCCTTACTGACAACGGCCACCGGCCTTTGGCTAAGGGCATAGATCGCATGCCTGGTCGAGAGCTTCCCGGTAAGGTAGTGGCGTGCAACGCTGAGTACATATCGCATGGGATTTTCCTATGCTAGATCACAGATGCCCTAAGAAGAAATAACGGTAAGCGGCATAAAAAATCGTTCCAAGAATCACCTCAACTGCAAACAAAATAGCCAAATCGAAAACACCCAGTTCTTTCTTCAAGGCCCAGATAAATGTTGTGACTGCGACACCTGCGAAGATCACGGCAGCTACAATATGTTCCATTTCTAAATTCATTGATTTTCCCTCAATGGGTGCAAAAGCTGCTTCCCTTTACCGCCTCGGCCCCGGTTCGAGGCCAGGGATGTGGTGTACGTTTTCCTCGGTATTCGTTATGGGCTCAGATTCTCACTACTTGCTAGGAACCCAAGCCCATCATCAAGTGGGCCGACGCGTGCCACCAGGCCCGTTTTCCTACGCAGCTGGGTATTCAGCGACAACGGCGCAGTGGTCCAGGGAAACTTAGCCGTACCACTGCGATCTGTTAGATATGGCCTCGGGCACCGTCCCAGAACGATTTCAGACGGAAAAAAAACGCTGGGAGCAGGATCAGCACCAAGCTCGCTACTACAGATAAGGTCACCACCGTCACCGCACCGTTGAGCGCATGCCACATGCCGATCTCGAGATAGCGCGTCCCCAGATCCGCTGCTTTGATGATGAACGCCATTGCTATGCCTTCTCCTTGGAATGGGATCATCTGGAGCAAGAAAATTAATCCGCCGAAAGCGACCGCGATGATCGCGAATCCCTTGAGACCCAGGGCGATATCGGCTGTGCTTGGGATGGCGTGCATCGATATAACCAGGATGAGTAACGCCAGAGCAAACCCCTGCAATGAGCCAGTACCCAGGTCGACGATCGCGGTAACAGAACCGGTGGCCACAACGCCGATCCAGACAACCAACGGCACCAATCCCTGGTCGGGAAGGCTCTGATCGTATGATGTGCCAAGGGAGAGAACAGCGATTGCGCCTCCGGCCAACAAGGGCGCTATGCCCTGAACAAGGAGACCAATCGAGTTGCGCAGAGAAAACGGGCTGTAGGAAAACTCGACGTAGCCCAGCTGCCCAGTGATTGCATCCGGTGCGAATAGAGCAAGCTTCCTGATTCGCAGGCCGAAGAGCAGGCATGCAATCGCGTGCGCCATTTCATGTACAGGCCCGCCGATGATTCCAGTGTTCCGATAGACGATCCACGTCTTTACCGAAAACTGTGACACCAGCTTACCCCAGACAAAAATCGCGCCGGCCGGCACCAGTAAAAGCGCGAGATAGAGGTAGATCATGCGCGCTGCCCTGCTGCGGCTTCCATCTCCCGCTTGGCCTCAGCGTGACTTTTTTGGATCACGACCTGGGTGATGCTGTTGATCACCAACACCTTCTTTGCTCTTGTGGCTGCGACATAGAGCAAATTCAACTCATCAACCCGCTGATCAGGGGTGATCTTCTCTTCGTCGAAGATGTCTGGGAAATCTTCTTCCAGGACAACCACATCCCACTCCAGCCCCTTCGAGCGGTGGCAGGTGCTAACAATCACATCTGCATCAAGAGGATCATCTGTTGAGTTGCGGCGTAGCGCCGCGATCAACTTCGGAATGTCGTTGTGCTCCTTGAGTATCCTGAGCATCCGATTCATCTCGGCATCCTTCGACTCCTCTGCCGCTTCGGCAAACCCTCCAAAGTCGCTGAACTGCCCGAAAAGGCGTTTGTTGCGGATCTCATCCTTGCGGCCGACCTTCAGATGGTAAACATCCTCGAGGTCGGAGATTTGGTATGCCTCAATCCCCCCGTTCCAGTAGACAACTTGGCCGTCAGATACAGCATCGATGGCCGTCATGATCACGCCAATCACCGTTCGGTTGAGCACGGTGTAGTGGTTACATCCAGAGGGCAGCGATGTCGTCACTTTGTCGCGGGCACCGTACCCAACCAGGGGACGAGCTTCCCCTTGCTGTTTGAGGATCGCGTTGGCTACGCCGGCAATCATCGGCCCGAACCGGAAAGAGTTGGTCAAGAACATCGACGCTGCGCCCTGCACAATCTGAGTATCAAGCGCATTCTCAGCTCCTCGCCAACGGTAGATCTGCTGCCATTTATCGCCGACGAAAATCTTCCTCGCCTTCTGACCTGCGACCAGGGAGGCGGTCACAGGGTTACTGTCCTGAGCCTCATCGAAAAGGATCACGTCATACGGCAGCTGTGGATTGCTGAGCTGGAAGAGCTTCAGATATGCGTCATGCTGGCAGGGGAACTTGCTCTCGGTATCGATCATCGCGTCCCAGAGTTTCTGGGCAGAATTTATCGTCCGGTCAAGGTGATCGGCTCCGTGCTCCGCTGCCTCTTCCTCGCTGAGCGCAGCAAAATAATGCGCCTCACTGATTTCTTCGTCAGCGCTCGAAAGGTAGGCATTGAGCACAGCGATAGCGTCTCGAACATCTCCCCAGTTCCGTGTTTTGAGGAGCCCAGCAGCATCCGTCAGACGGATATTCCCGAGTTTGTGCTGATAGTGTCGGCCAAATTGTGGCCAGGCCAACTGGTGAGAAGTTTTGCACACGACGTTTTTTGGAAATTTCTCGGCACCTTCATCCCGAATTGCACGGTTGTACGCCAGATAGAGCATGCGCAAATGGCTGTGATGGTTGGCATAGGCAACAAGCGTAGTCGTCTTGCCGCACCCGGCATAGGCCTTCACCACCAGATGGTCACCTTGGTACTCGATGATGGGGAGCTGTTCTGCGGTCGACTTCATTGAGGCGACTCCATTCTGTTTTTTGCACATTTGCCGCCATAGACAGACAGCGCTGCTAAGCACCAGAACGAAAACACGGCATCAATCAGGTCGCCCATTGGGAGATGGCGAACAACCAGGGCTACCGGCTCTGTCACCACCAGGAACGTCGCATACCCTGCAACGGCATGCATGCCGAAGGTGCGCAAGGCCGCTGCGATGAGAAGGGCAAATAGCGCGCAAGACACCAAGCTATGCGTGGAGCTGGAGCCTGGGGCGAAGTGGGTACAGGCGACGACCATGCCAACCGCTACTGCCATCAAGCCAGCAGTGTGACGACTGGATATCGAGCGCAGCTCTTCGCCGCTGTGCCTGAATGTCAGAATCATGACTGCGTGCGAGCCGATGCCTGCAAGGTAGTCAATGAGTAGTGATCGGCATATCGCCGGAGGATATTTTTCGCTGGGCATGTGAGTCTCCTAAGGTGAGGAGATCGTTTCATGCAGGTCGCGGGGAAAGGTCTGGTTTCGGGCGGTTTTTTGGTCTGAATTACGCAGACGCCGCCCCAGATCGGGGCGGCTGGAGGGGGCTTACTGGTTGACGCGTTCCTTGAAGGACTTGCCAGGGGTGAACTTTGGCTTGATCGAGGCAGCGATGGTGATCGGAGCCCCGGTAGACGGATTACGGCCCTGACGCTCGGCCTGCTTGGTTGACTCGAAAGTACCAAAGCCCACGAGGCTAACCTTGTCGCCGCCGGCAACGACATTTTGAACCGTCGAGATAAGGCTATTCAGCACCTCTCCCACGGTTGACTGACTGTGCCCGCTTTCGTCGGCAATCGCTTTGACGAGTTCTTGACGATTCATTCGCTTTTACTCCTTGGTTGTTGAAAAGTCGCATGGGTGTTGAGTCCCAGCTGAAAGCATTGAAACATGGCTCTGGATAATCCCAAGCCGCCGGCTCACCCGAATCGGCGTTTGCTTTTGGCGCGACGGACGTTATAGCCCTTCACCCAGCTTTTCATGTCTTCGCTCGGTGGTTTGGGTTGCACGGTACCGATCCATGCGCGATCTGGCAGCTCTTTCATGTATGCCTGGTATGCGTACTGAGCCCACCCGTCTTTTTTGCCGGTCTCACGGGCGTACCCAAGCAGCTCACAGAATGTGTGCTGTTTACTGGTCGGCCCGAGCACTTTGCGTCGATCGTCTAGCTTCACCAGTTTGCCGGTGGCCACCGCCACCCCATCCGGTATTACGATTTCATTACCACACTTCGGACAGAGCAATCCGCTGAAAACAAAGCTGCACTTCGGACATGGCTTGGTTTTTTTCTCCTGATCGCCTTTGTCCTGCGGGCGGCGGTCAAGACGCTCCCCTTCCCCATTGTCCATGGCGTCGGGCACCTCGTCCGTTGGCTTCCCGTTAAGCAAGAGGTTCCCGGAGTGGTCAATGATAATGCAGTCGATTTTTCCAGTTTCAGGCGAGAGTCGCAGCCCGCGGCCAATCATCTGGTAGTGAAGCATCAGGGACTTGGTAGGCCGCGCTATTACAAGGCAACTGGTCGAGGGGTCATCAAACCCCTTGATCAGCATAGCCACTGAGACCAAGACCCTTATCTTGCCCGCTTTGTACTGGCGCAAGATCTCCTCGGTCTCATGCGGCAGCATATAGCCATCGATATGGGCTGCGGCCACCCCAGCTTTTTGAAACTCAGCAGCGAGCTTTTTGGAGTGCTGGACGTTGCAGGCGAAAACCATTGTTTTGCGGTTTTCACCCAGTTCTTTCCAGTGCGTTACCACGTCACCAAGCAGCTTGGCGTCACCCATGACCGTGGCAAGCTCGTCCTCGATCCAGTCACCATTCGGCTTCGTGCTCACCCCCTTCAGAGAAGGCACGGAGGGCGCGTAGCACTGCGTAGGTACAAGGAAGCCTTGGTCTGTCAGCTCAGAAAGGGAGATGCAATTGATTAGCCTGTCAAAGATGCGCCCCAGGCCCCGCCGCCATGGGGTAGCGCTGAGCCCTATAACAGGCACCTTGTTCCTCCGGCACCACGTAATCAGCTCGATGTGGGCTTCATGGATGACATGCGCCTCGTCAATGAGAACAAGGTGAGGTTTGTGATGGTTGAGCATGTAGTCGAGGCGCGGACGCAAGCTCTGGATCGTTGCAACCTGGATGGGTTTTCGGTAGTCCGTGCAGGGATGGTCTGACTGAATTGCACCGGCGACCAATCCATCTTTGTAGAACCGCTCAAGCGTCTGATCGAGCAGCTTCACACTGTCGACTATGAACCAGGCCCTGCGGTTCTTCGCCTGCGCACCGGCAATGATGTGCTTGGCCACCTCTGTCTTACCGGAGCCCGTGGGACTCATCAGCATCTGAATGATCGCGCCAAGGCTTATGCCCTTGCGGAGTTCAAAATCCTGCTGTTGTTGGTAGGGTCGAAGCTGCATCGAGGTTTCTCGCTGTACGAACTACAGGTAGGAAACCATCGCTTCGAAATAACCCAAGCCAGGTGGTCGAGCCGTGGGATGGAGGCGGCAACAGAGCGCAGCCTGATTGAGGGGGATATTTTTTCCTGCCAATGCACGCCGATACAGGCTCTTCCTGATGCTCGCGCCTTGACTTGGGTTTTCCGGCCGGCGTGCGACTGTGTTCGACATTGCCTGAGCTTTCGCACAGGCGTCGACGCAGGCCAAGAGATAGGAGGCATGATGGATGACGTAGGAGAGGCGCGTGCTCGCAAGTTCGCTGAGTCACTGCGCGATGCAAGCTGGGTTATCGATGATGATGCAGCCGGCGCACGAAATGCCGTTGGATTCTGGCTGTACTCATACAACCTAGTGGCTGGCCCCCGACTCGTTGGCCAGCTGACGCTGGATGGCTATCGAGCAATGCAGGGTGGCGAGGATCTGAAGAATCTTGGAGGGCTTCAGCCAGCCGATGTTCTCGGCGCAACCCTCACCGCCTATGACGCTTTGCCAGAGCAGCGCCGCAATGCAGCGGAGTCCCAAACCGTAATATCAGCGCTGTCGCTATACGCCAGTTCTACTATGACCTGGCAGGCGCTGCCGCCTCTCAAAACTGGGGCACACCAACACTTCATGGTGTTCGATTGGCTCACGGCTTCCGGCAAGAGGATTTTTCGCCCCGCAGCTGCAATCACCGGTTCCGTTCTTGCTCCTGAAATTCTGACCGACTTCAGTAAGCAAGTGCTCACCGCCCATTTGTCGAAACACCCCCACGAAACGCCTTTCTAACCCCAAAACTACAAGGACTTTGCTCATGCCAATACGTCACATCATCGTTCATCAGATCGACAAAAAACCCGATGGAACCCCCGCGGTGTTGCATGCCCGCGATACAGAGTTGGGCGCGTCGCAGGCCATCGAGAACATGCTCGCGGACCTCAACGAAAGCTACAACGCCAAGCAAGGCAAGGCCTGGGGTCTCTTCCACGGGGAGTCAGGCGCTTATCCCTTCAGCCGATGGTTGAAGGATTACCTCGACGAAAACCAGGACTTCACCGCCTTCAGCCGCCATGCGGTCGAGCACCTGCAAAAACTGATGGAAGAATCGAACCTCTCAACCGGCGGCCACGTCCTGTTCGCCCACTATCAGCAAGGCATGACCGACTACCTCACCGTCGCTCTGCTGCACCACAGCGAAGGCGTGGCGGTGAACGACACCCTGGACGTGACCCCAGCCAAGCACCTGGATCTCGGCCAACTTCACCTGGCAGCACGCATCAACATCAGCGAATGGCAGAACAACAAGCAGTCCAAGCAGTACATTTCGTTCATCAAGGGCAAGAACGGTCGAAAGGTCTCGGACTACTTCCGTGATTTCATCGGTTGCCAGGAGGGTGTAGACGCTCCCGGCGAAACCCGCACCCTGCTCAAGGCATTCAGTGATTTCGTCGAGAGCGAGGATCTGCCCGAGGAGCAGGCGCGGGAGAAGACCAATACTCTGGTTGGCTACGCCACCAGCCAGGCGAAGTTGGGCGAGCCGATGACGCTGGAGGAGCTGTCCGGGCTGATTGATGAAGATCGACCAAAGGCGTTCTACGATCACATCCGCAACCGCGACTATGGACTGTCGCCTGAGATTCCAGCGGATAAACGCACCCTCAACCAATTCCGCCGCTTCACCGGCCGCGCCGAAGGGTTGTCGATCAGCTTCGAAGCCCACCTACTGGGTTCCAAGATCGACTACGACGAGAATGCCGGCACCCTGACCATTCGCAATCTACCCACTCAGTTGCGTGATCAACTCAAGCGCGGCTAAAAAAATGCCCCGTCCATCTCTGGACGGGGCAGATCCTGCTTAGCCTGGCAGTGTTCCTGCTGGGCCTTAGCGCAAGCTCAGGCCGTCGAACCCAAGCCGCAATGAGAGCTGATCGGCAACCGAAGCGCCGATCTTGCTGGCAAAGCGATCCAGGGGATTCTGTTTGCGGGTGAAATCAACGATCTTGCTCACACCTACGACTTCACGAGCCACGTAGTCAGAATCACCAAGGCGATCAACCAGCCCCAGTCCCACCGCTTGCTCGCCCGTCCATATCAGCCCCGAGTACAGGTCGGGATTCTCCTTGGCTTTCAGACGATCTCCCCGACCAGCCTCTACCGAGCGAATGAATTGGTTGTGGGTTGTTTTGAGAACCCCTTCCCAGAACTTCCTCTCCTCAGGATTTTGAGGCTGGAATTGATCCAGGAAAGCCTTGTGTTCCCCGGAGGTATAGGCGCGGCGTTCGACCCCAAGCTTTTGCATGAGCTCAACGTAACCGAAGCTCGCCGCGGTGACACCGATCGATCCGACCAAACTTGCCTTGTCCGCAAATATCTCATCGGCTGCGCTGGCGATGTAATAGCCACCGGAGGCACCCAGATCTGTGATGACGGCATAAACCTTCGTGTCTGGATGCAGTGCACGCAAGCGACGAACTTCATCGTAAACATGGCCCGCCTGCACGGGACTTCCGCCTGGGCTGTTGATTTCCAAAATCACAGCTTTCGTATTCTCATTTTCAAAGGCCTTGCCGAGGCTGCGTTTCAGGTTCTCAGCGCTCGCTTCCTCCCCATCCGCAATCACTCCCCTCACCTTGATTTTTGCTGTTACCGGCACATCGGCCCCAACGCCATCAAGGTCTGCCCTTCCGCCGACCACAAAAGCAGTCACGACGATCCCAAGAGTCGCGAGACGGAAAAAATTCTTCCAGCGACGTGCTGCACGCTGCTCTTTGATGCTTGCTTGCAGCGTTCGCTCCAAGACTTCGAGGCTTTGATCCATGGGATTTCCGTCAGAAAATTTATACACGGCTATTAAACACTGCGGAGAAGCAATCCTGAACAGGCAACGGGAACTTGGGATTCTCGGCGGTCGTGAGAGAAGGAGGCGGATCACTTATACGGAGAACCATTTATGCAGGTCGTCACGCCCCAAGCCCGGAATCGGGCTGGACTTACTCTCAACCTGGTCATTGGAGTTATCGGCTCACCGCAAGCGCTTTCTCGGCTGAAAGCCAAGCTCGAATTAGCCGTTGAGGACGCTTTGCAAGGGCTCTCACAAGAGGCCAGCCATGAGCTTGGAATTGAGATTGGTCGCTGGAACATCGAAACGTCCACCTCCCAACCAGAAGGCGACGGGTCGGCATCGAGCGGGCCACCCCCTGGTCATTCGGTAGAACAGCTGGAAGCCCCCCCGAAGCCCGCATCCGAGGCCTCCCTGAAGGCAGGATTATGCCTATGAGCGCCACATCCGCCGTGACACAAAACTTCGAGCACGAGCGCTTTGTGGTGCGGGATATCTCTGACCAGTATGAGGCTCCGACCTTTGACCTGATTTTCCGAGACCAGGAGCACGGAGTTGAGCGTTGCTCCGACAGCGTGTGGAGTTCGCACGAGCAAGCCTCGGTAGCAGCGGAGGCACTGGAAAAGGCGGATCGCCGTCCAGTTCACTGGGGTGTGTTGAAGAGCCTCTAAACGGAGACCCATAGAACTCAGGCGACCATTTGTGTCGCCTTTTTTCGCGCTGTCAGCCCCCGTGACTCAATCAGCCAGGTAGCCGGCAGTATCGAGGCGACTTGGGTATTTCAGGCATGCCTATAGCGTGGCCAATGCAACGCGGCCGAAACCGAGGAGAAAAACACCGCAAACCACAAACAGCTTAGCCCGCTTTCAGGCGATAAAACCGCCTGAAATCGGGACATTCCTCAGTCAGTACCTAACAAACTATCCGGCGACCAACCACCAAGGATCATCAGTATGCAATTCAACAATTTCTCATCCTCCTCCAAATCTCCCCTGGCTCTCGGCTTGATTGCCGTTTCGGCCGTTATTGGCGTGGGTCTGCTGCTGGGTTCGTTTTACACCGTCGACGAGAAAGAGCGCGCAGTAGTCCTGCGCAACGGTGCCTTTATGGAGGTGGCAGATCCAGGCCTGCATTGGAAAATCCCCTTCATCGACAGCGCCAAAGCGATCTCGATACAGAACAACGCCACCAAGTGGGACGGCTTGCAGGCGTACAGCCGTGACCAGCAGGCTGCAACGCTGTCGGTCTCGGTCAGCTGGCACGTGCCGGCAGGTGAGGTCGCGGATGTCTACAAGAGCTACGCCGATCTGGACGGCCTGCTGACAAGGGCGATCAGCCGCCATGTCCCGACACAGGTAGAAAACGTCTTCGGTCAGTACACCGCCGTCAACGCCGTACAGCAACGCGGCAAGCTGGTTGCCGATATCGCCACCGCAATCAAGGGCGCAATCAGTGGACCGGTGGTGATCGACAGTGTGCAAGTCGAGAACATCGACTTCAGTGACGCCTACGAGAAGTCGATCGAAGAACGCATGCGCGCTGAGGTTGCCGTGAAGACTCGTGAGCAGCAACTGGCCACTGAGCAGATCCAGGCGCGGATTGTCGTCACCCAGGCCCAGGCTACCGCGGATTCGGCACTGGCCGCCGCACGTGCCGAAGCGGAAAGCATCCAGCTGCGCGGCGAAGCGGAAGCAAAAGCCATCGACGCCCGCGCCCGCGCCCTGGGCAGCAACCCCGGCCTGGTCGAGCTTACCAAAGCCGAGCGCTGGAACGGCGTGCTGCCTACCACGGTACTTCCAGGCGGAACCCTGCCGTTCATCGACGCCAAGAAGTAATCCATCCTTCCACACTAGAAGCCCGCAGCCCTGACCAGCTCGCGGGCTTTTTCATTGAAAAAGGGATCTATCAATCCAGTAGTCATGCCGATGGCAACGGAGAGACAAATGCACCGAACCATACCCAGCTGCATCTTTTTATCGCGCAGCGACGCTGAAGCACACGCGCCAGGCCCCGACTGGCACCTGTTATCGATATCTGATGGCCTTGAAGATCAGGCCTGCATCGACGAAGCACGGTGGAAGAGCGTGAGCTACCACCACTTCATTGATGCTGGCTTTGACGAAGAAGTCATCGAGATATACGGGCCAGATTTTGAGCGGAATTACGTCGACTACCTGCTCAGCAGCAAGGCTGACGTGCTGCGGGAGCGCATCCGAGAAATTGCAGATCAAGGGGAAAATATCGCCGTCAATTGCCAGGCCGGGCGATCCCGGAGTGCCGCGGTAGCTTTGTATATCAGCAAACATCATGGGTACCAGCTGCATAAGCCGACCCCAGACGCAAACCAGTGCGTCTACCGGATGTTGGCCAACGATGTTCACCTGATGGCAGCCTACCGTGCGGCAAGAACACCAGTGGAACCAGAAGCGCCAAAGCGAAGCCTTCTTTCGGCGATCAAATCGCTGTTCTCCTGAGAGAGCAGAAGACCGCAGCGAGTCATGGTAAATTAGGCCCTGGGCAGCTTCATGGTAGAAGCTATGCTCCCAAGGCACTCCTCCCCCTCCTGTCTCGTCTGTGGTGCCGCTGAAGCTGCTCGTTTTATTACCAAAGCCCGCCAGGCTTAACCTCGGCGGGCTTTTCTTTGAGCAACGCACTGTCGCTCAACCAGCCATTGGGTTTTCGGCTAGCCGCAGTACGCTCATAGCTGAATCTTTTGTCACCCACATGCAGTCAAGGAACGGATCATGAATGTTGAAACAACGCGAGCGGCTTACATCGAAGAACGCCGGCAGACAGAGGCCGAGAGCAAGGCCCGTGCCGCCGAAAAGCTCAAAAATCACCAGTACACCTGCCTGGTGAAGCAGCCCGACGTTGAGGTCTGGCGTTGCAAGGCCGAGAGCACCACCGCCTATGCCTTCGATATCATGATGACCCGGTTCGGAATCGCCGTTGTCGGCGATATCGGCGACCTGACGTTCAGTGTCGGCCTGGGCTATGGCATATCGTTCCTTGCGGGTGATGACGTCACCTACTACCTGCACACCAAGCTCAACGAGTCCCACAAAAAGCAGGTATTCAGCACAACCCTGTTCCGCCAGGTACTGGTGTCGAGCATCTGCCGGGAACTGCACGACAACTGCTCCGAGGAAATTTGGGACGCCCTGCCAGCCTGGGCGCAGGATGCGGACCTGGTTCGTGGTGAGCATTGGGGGGAGTTCCGCGCCCTGACCGTGACCAACCGCCGCGATCTGGAGAATGGCGATGATCGCTGGATGCACTGGGACGACCTCTTTGACCTCGCTGAGAACATCGGTTTCACCGAAGAGGCGCACCAGTTCATGCGCGACAATGCCGAGGTCCTGTGCCTCGGCGAAGAGTGGTACGAGCACCGGATAACGAAGACCTGCGACAGCCTTTATGCTCAGCTCTACATGATCAACCACGCGGCCAAGGCGATCATGGCTCAGGCCGATCAAGCCGCTGCTTGAGGGAAAACAAGATGCTTAGGCACTCACCTTCAGATGTACCTCGCTTGATTGACGGGGAGTCACCGAAACTCATCGCGTTGACTGCCACCTACGGCCTGCACGTCCTCAAGGTCACTGACTACAACTGTATTGATGAGGGTGACGAGCCAAACTGGAGCACGGCATGTAGTGACGGCTGGAGCGTTGAACGGACTGACATCATCTGGTGGGCGTATGCGGATGAAGTCCGCGAGCTTCTGGAATCAACCCCCAACAACTGATCACGGAAACCGCCCAGGTACGCCCAAGCCCAGCCATGCTGGGCCGAGGCAGTAGGAGCAGGGCCACTTTCGGCCCTCATGATCGAGCAGGAAAAACATGGATCGCGCAAAGCCAGATTATCAAGAGGTGTTCTCCCGCGTACTTCAATCGGCTGACTGGGGAGAGCGGGCCACAACTATGTTTGCCGGTGCCCAGGATCAATTGCCGGTGTTCGGTCAATACGTGCGGACTGGCCCAGGCCCTGCACCCCTGGTGAATCAGGTTGGTTACGTTGTGCAGATCCGCCGTCGCCAAGGCATTTTCGGGTCTGATATTTACCTGCTGCGGCACTGCAACGGTGAACTGGTGCAGCACGCCAATAACATGTACCTACCGTTGACCCCTGAAGAGATTGAGGCGGTGCTGCCGTGCTTTGGCGATGTGACCCCCAGCGCCGAAGGTGAGAACCCGGTCTACGGTCTTGGCGACCCAAGCACCCGTACAGCTGGGTTTCTGATCGACCCACCCGAAGGGTTTGAAATGCGCGGTGGCGAGGGGGCACGGATGCGGATGACCACCATCGGCGCCGATGGCAGCAAGACCCTCACTGACACCGTTTTTCTGTAGGAAATCGACATGAGCATCAGTGGAGCAATTTTTTTCTCAGCATTTCTCGCTGTTTTTTTTGGATGGCTCAGCTCGCAAGCTGCATCTTTCTGGAAGCTGTGGCTCGGGTTCTTTGTGGTGACTGATGGCCTGACGTGGTTCATCTACGTGTGTTCAGTCATGGCCGATCAATAGTAACTGTTCGAGGAAAACGCGGCGGATCTGCCGACCAGATACACCCCAAGCCCAGCCCTAAAAAGCTGGGCCGAGGACGTAGACGAGGACGCCACATTGCGTACTCCCCAAACAGGACGGTCAGTATGTTTTCAGGTAACAAGGCAATCGCATTTTGGTTCGCGGCTATGGTGATGCAACTGGTTGTTTCAACCGGAGTGAACGACTGGGTTGGCCGGGTAGCGGTATTAATCGGGGCCACATTCTCTGCCTGGCTTTTCATGGATGGTTTTATGGCTGCTATGCGACCTGTAAAGCAATACGAATTCAAGGAGGCCAACCAGCCTTTGAAAACGGGCACCAACAAACCCACGGTGGGTTGAGGGGAAACCCATGGGTCTGCCGACGCTAGCTGAAGTGCGGTCGAACAGCGCCCACGGCAACCAGGAAAATACCGTGCATGAATAACTTCAAAGATCACCAGCAAAAAATTGTGAAGATATTTCCGATTATAGCTCTAGCAGCCCTAGTCGCTTGGGGCTGTTGGGCAGTTAAGGAGATGATCCATGGTCGAACGTTAAAAAGTTACCGGTTGGCCGGGGAGTTACTGATATCAAATAATCACTTCGTCAAAACGACCACGGACGAGTTTTCAGTCGTAGGCGATGATTTTGTGTTCGATTCTGGACGCACTGAGAGGGTCGAGCTTCGAACTTTTAGGGATGGCACTCAGCAACTATGTCTTTTGCCATTTAACGAGCTTTATTCCGAGCAATGCCGCTACATTTCAACCAAGGCCGACAGCGACGGAATATAGGAAAATATGACATGTCGATCACCAATGCTCCGCTTGTTCTGTACGTGTATCGCTGCACCGTGTGCGGCCAAGCAGGCAAGTTGCATCTGCCTGAATCATCGCCCGAAGTGACTACGGCCTGCTCCGCGTGCGGTGCCGAAGTCCTGGCCGAATGGGATGGCGGCGTAGAGCTGGTCACCGATCAACCCGAGTAACGGAAAAGTTCATGATCTTCACCGTTCGTTCGAAACAGGTTGAAATCAGGGCTGCGAAGCGCTTCCGGCTGCTACCAGGTGGCGACTTCTCCGCACCAGGTCACGCACTGATGAATTGGCTGGGTGTGGTGGTTTTCATCAAGCCAGCCCCCCCGAAGATGGATGCATAGGAAAAAGCCCAGCCCTAAACGAGTTGGGCCGAGGCAGCGCGGCTTGGCCACCAGCTCGTTGCTGGCCGGGCCGTTTCTCCCCACCACTGGATTGAGGTTGGGCTCTTCCGGATCGACTACCGCGCCCGGATGTGGCACGGCACCGATCCTGAAATTCCCCACGGCGTTTTTCCTCTGGATGGGAGGCTTTCAGCCCAATACACCGGCATCAGAGTGCAAATTGATCCCCTGCCCCTTCTGTCTATGAAATTCTGATCATGCCGCCATTTGGCATCGGCTCTCCCGAGACTCGTTGAGTCCGGTTGGGATTCCCACCTCATGCAGTAACCTGAAGGCATCTTCTGGAAAGCTCGGATCGCCTTATGTCTTACACCACCTCCACCATCAACGAACTGTTTCGTCTACGCGACAAGGTAGGCCTCTCAACAGCTTCGGGCTTTAAGGCCCGTGTGCGCTTCGTGCAGCTAGCCTATCGCCACAACCTCGTGCGTGAGATCACCAGCTATCACTTGTGGGATCGGGGGTTTGAAGGACTGGGCGAGCGTACTTTCGATACCTGTTTCGAGATGGGAGACAGTCCCGAAGTTATCGCAGAACTGATCCGTGACGCCCGCGCCCATGGCTACGCCGGAAACATAGAGATGGAAGTGGGTAATCCCGACTGCTTTGCCCGTTGGTGCGGATACGCAGACCGACAGCAAGAGCTTGCGTTTTGAGGACTAGCACCAACAGCAATCCCAGCACGGCTCGCCGGGCTTTTTGTTGGCTTGGTATATCGCGTAATGGAAATAGCCTGAAAGCATCTCCCCCTCTGACAACAAGGAGTTGCCTCATGCAGTCCCCTACACTCAAGTCGAGCTATTTGCCGGAATACCTTGCATGGGTCATGTTCCTAGCCGGGGTGGCCAATGCCACGCTGATCTGGTCTGGGGTGTTCGAAGCCGCGCCTCAGGCCTTCCTGCTGCTTTTTGGCGGGCTTTTTGGCAACACTGGCATCGCCCTCCTAGGCTTCCTCATGTTGACCACCTGGTGCACTCTGGGATGGCTGCTTGCCGCACTCACCCGCTGGCTGCCCCGGCCTTGATACTCAAATGCAAATTGCATCGGTTGTCCCAGCACTCGTTCGCACGGGATGCGTGGCGCTGTGGCATCATGCAGCCTGGCAGCGATCCAGCTTTAAGGACGATTGATGGCTATTAATTTTGAACCCAAGATAGGGCAGATCTTGGAATGCAATTACGGCGATTATCAGTACGATGAAAACGGCGTCATAGTTTTCAAGAACTATGACTATCGCTTGAAGCCCGAAATGATAAAAAACCGCTTGGTTGTTGTGCTCAACGCGCGCATCGACCCAAATGCCTGCATTGTCGTGCCGCTATCGACAACAAAGGACATGGGCAAACTCAGCCGCGGGCTACACGTCGAGCTGGGGAGCGACCTGATTGACGAGCTACCGTACTTCAAGCAACAGACCAGGTGGGCCAAAGCGGACCTCGTTGAGCAGGTCAGCAAACAGCGCCTATTCAAGCCCAGGGCGATGCGTGGTCATCTTGAGCAGGTGCTATCGCGAGAGGTCGTTACCCTGATTCAGACAGCAGTGATTAAGGCCGTTAACGCCGGTGGATTGCTGAAATAGCCTAGGTCAAATGCTTACTGAATAGTTGACATAAGTGTCAGCTGACCCTATTATTTCCCACGTAGCCCTTGAGGCACTTGAGTTTTATCCCCCTAGAGGGACCTGCAAAGCCCGGTTAATCACCGGGCTTTTGCCTTTCTGAGATTCCCTCTCTCCTTCTCTACCCCCTTCCTTCAGAGCTTGCCGCTGGGCGTCACATCCCAACCAGGCAGCATCGGCTTTCTCCAACCGCACATCCTACGCTTATCAGGTAGCCACCAGCATTCCATCCCACCTGCTATGCGCTTGGGTTGTGCCTGGCAAATGGGATAATCGGAGCCTAGATTGCACTCGACCGCTCTGAAAAGGAACCCTATTCATGCGTACCCTGGTACTGCCGCTCAAAGGCGAGTATTTCGACGCAATCAAGGCCGGGATCAAGCCGGAAGAATTCCGAGCTGCCACGCCCTATTGGCGACGGCGTTTGGATGGACAGAGCTTCGACCAGATTGAGCTGACACGGGGCTATCCGAAGCGCGGAGACGACGCACGAAGACTTGTGTTGCCCTGGAAGGGCTATCGCTTGACGACGATCGTTCATCCACACTTCGGCGCAGATCCAGTCGAGGTTTTCGCCATTGATGTTTCGCGCTAAGGATGCGGTTCAGTGAATCCGATCAAGCAGCATTTCCGACTGAAAAAACCCTGTGCGAATTGCCCTTTCCTCAAGGAAGGAGCCATTCCGCTAAGCCGCGGGCGCTTGGAGGGGATTATTTCTACCCTGATCGAGGATGATCAATCTACTTTCCAGTGCCACAAGACCGTGCATTCAAAACGGGGTGGCAACTGGGACGATGAGGGGAACTATGAACCCTCGGGGCACGAGTCGATGTGCGCTGGAGCTGCGGCTTATCTCATGAAGAAAGGCAGACCGACCGTGGGTATGCGGTTCGCTTTTGCCACCGGCGATGCTTCCCCCAACGACTGGGATTCAGTGCGAGAGATCGTGATCGACTGACTTCTTGGGTTCTCATCACTTCGGGTTAGGTTCGTCCTAACGTTCCCGATAGCAGCTGATGAGCACCATGGCTAAATCAAGACACGCAAACGCAAAGACCGAATCCTCGAGCCCGGCAGAACACCGTAAAAACCTCATTCGCCTGCTCAACGCAAACAGCCATCGCCATCACTTGTGGGATGTGTTTGCGGACTTCTGCGAAATGGGCGCGCTAGCGATGAGCAACAGCGTGGACCTGGCCCAGCGTAATGAGCGTGAAAAACGCTACATGAGCGTCATTAAGAAGTATGAGCCGAGCGAGGTGCATCGGTTTCCCCAGATGCTCGCTGAACTCACCATGGCAATGGAATATGGGCCTGACGATGTGCTTGGCCAGGTATTCGGCGAGTTGGAGCTGGGGAACAGCTCAAGAGGACAGTTTTTCACCCCTTACCCAGTCTGCAAGCTCATGGCCTCACAACTCTTTGGGGATGGTGCAGATCTGCGCAAGCGACTAGATGAGCGAGGTTTTATAACGGTCAACGAACCAGCATCCGGTGCGGGAGCTATGGTGATCGCGATCGCCGAAGCGTTGGGAGACAAAGGCTTCAACTACCAGCGCTGCCTCCATGTGACTGCGCAGGATGTCGACTCCCGCGCAGTTCATATGACCTACCTCCAGCTCAGCCTTCTGCACATTCCCGCAATTCTGATCCTCGGTAACACGCTGGCGCTGGAAGAACGGGAGCTGTGGTACACGCCGGCACACGTTATGGGTCTATGGCGCGCCAGGCTAACGCGCCACCAGACCATGGCCAGCGAGATCACCAATCCTCCAGACGAAAATACTACGCCCGTCCTGTTCCGGGACTTGGCCACTCTCACTGCCCCCCCCGCAACCAGTGGCCAACAAATCGCACTGTTCTGATGAGTATTGCTGGCGGAAATATCTCCGACACACCGGAGGAAGATACAACGCCCTGCTCCCGCCCAGGGCAGTAAATGCATCAACTTGAGTTGGCATTTTCTCCCGCGCTGGCATGCTTATTCCTCAAACATCATTGGAGCTCCATCTATGCGCAAGCTGTTTATCTACACCCTCTTTGGCCTCTCGTTGGCCGGCTGCGACTCGTCGCGAGATTCGGGGGGCGCAGTCGGTACCGGTGCTGTCGAACACGAGCGCACTTTGCACTACAGCAAGGCAGAAGACGGCTCGACCGTGATTCAAGCTACTCGCATCACAAACGGCCAGCGAGCAGTCGATACGGCAGCCGGGGAGGACGCGGTGCAAAGCAGGGGGGGATTCATGAATCAGGTCGCCTTCAAAGACTGTGGCCGTGTGAACTTTGCCAGAACGGGGCCTGGTGAGGGCGTTGTTCAAGGCATCCACACCGGGCGCGGAATGACTGCTAAATGCAAAATCCGAAACTGGGATGGTCAGTGGCATATTGTTGAAAGCAAATAACCGAAGCGAACACAAAGGAGCAATCATGGAAATTGTTACAATCAAAAATATTAAAGAACTAGGTGATTCGCAGAAAGAAGAAATCTTGCGGATGGCCTATCGCTATAGCCAGGATTTGGTCAACCGACCAATAAGCACTACCCACCCAATGTTCGGCGTAGTTCGTGCGTGGATGCTCACTGATATCCAACTTCAACTAGACCCAGCAATTAGCCTGATGATCAATTCAGAATTAGTAATCGCTGTAAATTCCGCATCAACTATTATAGGTTTTATGACCCTCACCCGTGCTAACGACTCCGCAACTGCTTGTGGCATCAATTATATTTGCGTCGATTCAGCCCACCGCAATCAGGGAATTATGACTGCGATGATTGCCAGCCTAAAACCACGCTTCACCGACATAGCGCTGAGCTGCTTTCCAAAACTCGTAGAGGCGTATGAAAAGATCGGATTCGTAATGTGCGAGGCCCAAGGGTCTCAAGTCGCTATGCGAATTGGCGGTTCCTACAATATGAACGTCATAGACCCGAACTTCCTGAACAGACAAAGTGCGGTTTCTCAAGAAGCTCAACGCTTGATTAGCGAACTTGGCGGGGATCGGGCTGTTGCTATCAACGATGAGTATGACGCTGAAACAAAGCGAATATCTCAAGAGGTTGCGTACTTCGTTGAGCAACGCAAGAACCCTTTATCTATCTAGGCGCTATCCGTTCCGAAAATGGTCTGTATGCCAACAATTACAGCGTATCGCGAGCCTATTATGATGCCAAAATTCCCTCATCTTTCTGCAATTCATGCCCCGGTCAGCGTGAGCGCCAATGGCTATTACGCGAAGTATGGAGCAAATATTTTTGGGCGTGATTTCGTGGTTGGCGATATTCATGGTGAATTCAGCAAGCTATCGAAACTGTTATCTTCGGTAGGATTTGACGAATATGCAGACAGACTATTTTCGGTAGGTGATTTAGTTGATAGAGGGCCAGAATCACACCAAGTTGATGAGTGGTTGAAGAAGCCTTGGTTCAAGTCTGTTATGGGGAATCATGACTACTGGTGTGTTGAAGGCGGACTAGATACCGAACCAGTTGGACATCGGAAGTACGGTGGAGAATGGTTTTATTCCCTTACCTCTGACGAGCAGAAGTCCATAGGGCTTTCTTTACATGGTCTACCCATCGCTATTCAGGTCGAAGGCCGCAACGGCGAAAAGTTTGGAATTGTTCATGCTGAATGCACATGCCTAAGTTGGTCGCGCTTCGAAGAGGCTCTGACAGGTGAGTTAGGCGACTCTTATAGGAACTACCATGCCACGGAAGCAATGTGGCGTAGGTCTCGACATGCAAATCAAACAACCATCCCCGTTGCTGGTATCGACAGGATCTTTGTAGGCCACACGAAAGTCGCTGCCGTCCTTGATTTAGGGAATGTTCGATATATTGATACTGGTGGTGTTTTTGAAAACGGGCTATTGACCATAGTTGAAATTGGCGGCTCAGAAGCCATCCATTCAATCTGATCAGGCGACAACCCGGCCGAGGATTCAGGCCTGCTGCCGGGTGGGCGACTCCCCCTCTCCTCTCCTCTCCCCTACCTCACCTGGTCCAGGTACTCATGCTCTCGTCGGTCCGCCTCCTCTGCTTCCTGGAAGGGTCATTCTGCTCGATAGCAACTGTGGGCTATGGTGTGGGATGTAATATTTGGGTTTTCTGGAATTCCTTATAGGTTCTGGCCTGTAGCCGTTTTGTATGGGGATACCTTATCCTCCTACATTCCGGCGAGATCTGGCGCGATTGCAGTATCAGCGCCTGCGAACAAACGAGCCGCGAGGAATCCGTAGTGAAAAACCATGCTTCGAATGAGCACGCTCAAAACGAGCCGATTTCTGGTGAGATTTACCACGTCACGCCAACCCGTAATCTTGAGTCCATCTTCCGTGACGGTTTACGGCCGCAGATTGGACCTCGCTCCGAACTACTCGGTGAAGCCAAGGAAATGGTCTATTTCTTTGGGTCGATGCTGGCAGTAGAAGACGCACTCAGTAACTGGCTTGGTGAAGCGCTTGATGACGAGCCTGGAGCGATTTCCGTTCTCGCCGTTGATCGCTCCGGTTTACACCTCGTTTCAGATGCGGGGTACGAGCTTGCTTGCCTTCACCTTGTCCCACCGGAGAACATTTCTCTCGCTTTTCAGGATGACGTGCCGGTGGATGAAAAGAATGGCCCGGTGACCGAGGGCACCTCATGAGCAAACTGACCCCTAAGTTCGTCAAGGATGTCGACCAGCCCGGCTCCTACCAGGACGGCCGAGGGTTGATTCTTCGTGTGTCAGCTACCCTGCGGAAAAGTTGGGTCTTTCGCTATATGCTGGCGAAGCAACGGCACGATCTAGCCCTGGGGACCTTCCCTGCCTTGAGCCTCAGAGACGCGCGGCTGGAGGCTGACAAATACCGGCTCGATATCGCACGTGGCGTCGATCCAGCCGCTGAGCGTGCGAAGGTCAAAGCTGCCAAAGCCTCACGAACCACAACGAGCCACACGTTTCGGGCTTCGGCAGAAAGGTACATCCGCACGCATTCATCAAGCTGGTCTAAGAAACATCACCAGCAATGGCAAAATTCACTCACGAAGCATGTCTACCCTGCCATAGGCGGATTTCGGATAGCCGAGGTCGACACGGACGATATCCTGGATGTGCTGACGCCGATCTGGAGCAAGATCCCCGTCACGGCGAACCGCGTCCGGAATCGCATAGAGCTCGTGCTCGATGCAGCGAAGGCACTGAAGCTTCGGCAAGGTGAAAACCCCGCACGGTGGCGTGGTCATCTCGACAAGCTCTTGCCCAAGCAATCGCATACGGTAGTCCCCTTCCCGTCTCCGACACCTTTACGCACTGCCGAGCTGTTGGCCAGGCTCGATTCCCTGGATGGGTCAGCAGCTCGTGCTGTTGAATTCGCAATTCTGACTGCGACCCGTAACCAAGAGGTGAGCGGGGCCCAGTGGCCGGAAATAGATTGGGAGGAGAAAATCTGGTACATCCCAGCAGAACGCATGAAAGCGGGCAAGGCTCATCGGGTACCCCTTACGGAGCAAATGCTCGAGGTGCTACGGCAGCAGGTCGGAAAGCATGACAAATGGATATTTCTCAACTCCTGGCGAACAGGCCCTATTCCCGGCAATGCCATGGCAAGGGTGCTCGATCAGCTCCAGGTCGATGGCGTCGTACCGCATGGGTTCAGATCTACTTTTCGGACGTGGGCCGCAGAAGAAACCGATCACCAGCGAGAGGTTTGCGAAATGGCTCTCGCGCATACCCTCAACAGTAAGGTTGAAGCAGCATATAACCGAGGTGACTTGCTGGATAAGCGTCGCGCCCTGATGAAGGATTGGGGGGACTTTCTTGTCGCCAACGCTCCTCAGGTGCAAGGTGAGGTATCGGATCTGGTTTCGGAGCTTGCCCCTGATGCTGGGTCAGATCTGGCCAAGGTTCTGCCGGCCGCTTGACCACCGAGGTGAGGGCGCTCTGCCAGAAGCGCCCTAATAACAACCAATTTTGCCTGAACTGTGCCCCCTCCCTCGCAGTTCCTATATTTCATAGGTGAGATCAGAATGGAAGTTTCTGCTCCACCACCATAGCTGTGGCGTTGTACTTCCTGCCGATCCGGAATGTGTCCCCCATAGTCGTGATAGTACGACCACGAAGATCGGTCGCTTTCTTGTCCTCAGCCAGGAAGCGCATGGCATCGGCAATCCGGTGCGCGAGCTTGCCGATCGCCTGGTTGTATCGGTCAGCACTACGACCGATCTCCAGGGCAGCATCCAAGGTTGCACCATGCAACAGGGCGTCGGCCACCCACTCACCGACCTCTTTAGCCGTGTCGTGATCGTTCTTGCGGTCTGCGACCTTACCGAGCAGATAGAACAGAAAATCGTCGTCACGGTTCGCCGCCCACCCGTTGATGAAGTGGCACTCCATCTGGAACACGTCGAACAACGAGTAGAGGGTGCCATCCGACAGCATGGACAGTTCTGGGTAGAGAGCTCGCAGCTGCGGGAATTCTTCCTCCCCGTACTCCGGCACCTCATCCGTCGGGTCGTTCAGCGTTTCCAGGCGCAGGCCGGCAGCCTGGGCCCAGACCTCTGCAGCTCGTTCTTGAGCATGCTTGGCGGCATGAGCGATATCGCCACGCCACTTCGCTTCAGTTTCCTTCACGGCGTTGAACATCACCTCCGAGACTGGCTCAAAGCCCGCCTCGAACTCGACGTTACCCAGCGCCGTGTAGACCCAGCCTTCAGCCGCCGGCCCTTCGGGGATTTCAGGCCGGGCCGGCAGCAGCGCCAGATCCAAGGGATCGCGCAGCGTCATCGGCTGCCCGCGATAGGTGAAGTCACCACTACCAGGGAGAACACCACCCACCAGTAGGTTGGCGAACGCGGCTTTCACGTCGCCCTCCTCCTGGAAATCCCCCGGCATTCGAGCATTGAAGGGGCGGTGCAGGATTAAGCGGCCAGTCGCCCGAGATTCAAGGGTGGCTGTGTCCATCGCCGCAAGAGTTTCCGTTTGGTAGGGAACCGGCACTACTCCCCAGGCCTCGACGGCTTCCTTGGCAGAAACAGTTGCTTCGGCAATCAAGCTGAGAGCCAGTTCTTCGACCGTTAAGCTGCGGGCCATCTCTTGCAGCTGTGCATGCGGCTGCTCCTTCTGGCGCTCTTTCACCAGGTGTACCAGCTTGTCGAAGACAAACACCTTCCCGTCATTGACCAGGTAGGTTGCATTAGGTACGCCAGACACCTTTCGCAACTCTTCCTTCAGCGTGTCATTCAGCCCCCCCAAAAAGTTGCTGTACTCGTCCACGAACAGCATCCGCGGTGGCTCAGTTTTGACGTGTTTGTCGTCAGACATGACTCAATTCCTTTCCAGTGCCTCAATGGGCATAAACGGTGACCAGTTACCCGCCGAGCAATAATTCATTCGCTGGCTTGGCCGAAAGAGGTGCCTCGAATATTGTTGGCCTCGTCGCAGATCCGGGCAACCTCCAGCATCGCTTTCAGCGCTCGCTCCTCCGTTTCCTTCGTGGCGAATGCAATCATGAACCCATGCAGCAGGCCTGCGAGCATTGCCCCACTGTCCGCAACGTTACGGTTCCCTGCCACGGCGGAAAATTGCTCCAGAAGGGGAGCAGGTGCCTTCAGAAGAAATTCCTGCCCGAGGGATTTTCCGATACTTGCCGCATGGACACACTGGTGAGCCAAGGCTTCTTCAGGCGACATCGGTGTACCGTCATAATGCTCGAATGACGCCTTTACATGGTTGCGACCGTGCATGCCGGCGGCGATGCTTTCAGCTCCCTGGCGGATCTTCTCAACTGCAATCCTGGCTATGCTGAAGTCTGTTTGCGCTTCATCCATAACCGCGGCCAACAGGCGTTCATCGACATTTTCAGTGCTATCCATTTGATCCTCCGTTGATAATTATTTACCTCCATTTCAAGTTCGCATTCAATTGAAAAAACCCAAGCTCCCGGTGGCCAAACCTAACTCACAAAAAAGGCCGGGTTCACCGGCCTTTTATTTTAGAAGATCCGCGGTAGCGCAAACTCACTGGGTTCGCCATGTCTCGACTACAGCAGCGCCATGCTCTTGCTTCCACTCCTTGAGCGTCTTGTGGTTGCCGCCCTTGGTCTCAACGAGCTCACCCGTGTTGGGGTTGCGGTAGACCTTGACTGCTCGTTGCGCACGAGGTTTGCCAGGCTGATGGGTAATTTGCTTTCGATAGTCCGGATCAAGAATCGCGATGATGTCGCGCAGGCTCTTGCCATACTCAGACATCAAGGCCCGCAGCTTTTTCTCGAACTCCATCTCTTTCAAAAGGGCTTCATTTCCGCTCAGCTTCTCCAGTCGTTCCTGAAGCTCCTTGATGGCTTCCTCTGTGGCTCGGTATTCGGTGATGAGGGACATCTTGTCTCCTTGGTCTGGGTTACATGGCCCTGAGCCGTGACGGTGCGCGCCAGGCTTGCTAGGGCTGCTGGTTAGATCATGCCTGCCGATGCAAGGAATGCATAGCCCGCAAGGAATCCGGCGGAAGGCCAGAATGCGTAAAATTGAATGTCGACGAACAGTTTCTTGTTCATGGCGTCCAGGAGGGCTAAGCCTCCTCCTCCAAACGGTTGATTTCGGCAATTACGCCCTGCATGTTTTCGATCGCAATTTCGGCGGCTTCCCGGGCCTTGCCGAACAGTGATTCCTTACCTTCAAGCAGGGAGTCGAGGCGGTTGTTCTCGCGCCGGAGCTGCTTCGCAATGGAATCAAAGTCTTCACCCTCGGGAGGTTTCTTGCCCTGGAGCTTGAGTTCCATGGCTTCGGACTGCTTTAACATTAGATCGCGAACGACAGTACGCTGAGTCGCACTTTGCTCGTCGAAGCCATTAATGCTTTCGAAAACCTTCACGGCTGCTTTCACACTGGACAAGGCTTTGGTGCCAACTTCGGACTTCCCTGCCTTGGTTTGAGTGGCTGCCTGTTGAGTATTCACGCCAGGTGCAACATTGCTGCTCGAGGGAGCGCTGCTACCACCAGCCTGGCCGCCGCCGGCCTCGGCCGTGTTTTCTTCGGTACAACCCTCAGTCATCTGATGAGAAATACTCGCCGTACCCTCCTGGGCCTTGTTCGTAGCATCTGCATCATCAGCGGAAGGGATGGACGCAGAGCCACCCTCGCCACCGAAGAGGTTCGGGCCAAAATCCATTACGGTGTCGTCCTGAGTTGTTTGCATGCGGGGTACTCCTTTTCTGTTCGGGCTTTAACCTATGAAATCACCCTTCCAGAAAATCCCAACACTCATGTCTCCTCAGCATATCGGGCCTGCATTTTTGCCTTCACCCGATTTTCTAGCCTCTTGGCTACGTCAACAACGAATGCAAGGAACTGAAGATCCAGGCCCTCTTCAACCTCATTCATGATGTCGTCGGCAACGCCCTCAGCTTCTCGGCCAAATTGCATTCCAGCATCAGCCATTTCGAACAGGAGCTGAGCCGCCGGCTTTCTCTCATAGGTATAGAAAACGTCCGATTCTTGCTCAATCGCGGCTATTTGGTTTGCCGGTGCATCAGGGGCTGATGCGCCATCTTCATTTTCATCATCGTCAAGCGGTACTGGCGGAGGCAGGAGACCGTTTTTATCTGAGAGCGGAAGTGGCTTATTAGGCATCGCAGGTTTCGACCTACCCTCCTCCCTCATGTCCTTCGCAGCCTTACGAATTGCCTTAGGCCCGCGGCTACACAGTTCTTGCTGTGCTTTTTTTTCCAGCTTAGCCACCTGCTCCGCTGCGGATACGCTTACGTCGCCGGCCTTGACAGCATCCAGCAGCTCCGGGGTGCCGTCTCGGACAACCTTGCACGCAGAAGACACAGAGCGCGGACTGATACCCAGTACTTTGGCTGCCTCCTCAATAGCCATTTTTGCGGCTTCCAGCTCCTGCCCGGCGGCCTTTTCCAGGTCAACAGTGATAGCGCTACTCCCGCGCAGTGAGGACAGCTCGGCAGCGATCAAAGCCCGTTGTGCAACGGTGAGCTGCCGGCGATAGAGGTTAAGCGAGAGGACATAACCTAGGGCATCATCTCCTGTGTATTCCTCTGTTCGGGGTTCGATCAGCAGATCTTTGCAAACGCGGTACCGGTTGCGCCCATCAAGGATCTTTCCTTCATAGAGAACGATCGAGGCACGCTGTCCGTTGACATCAATATCTTCAAGCAGGGCTTCGTAGTCATCTCCGATGATTAGCGGAAATAGCTGAGCGTAATCGTGAAACTCAAGATCATAGCTTTGCATAAGCAGCTTCTCGTTCCTGTTTTATCCAAGAACGATACGTCGAAGACGCGCACAAGTGACGCTTTTTCAGGTCGTTTTTACGTCTGAATTCGCGATCATTGTTGCTACCCTAGGCTCAATCTTCATTCAAAAAAAAACCCTGCCGTATAAGCAGGGGTTGGTGTTCTAGAGAAGCCCAGACAATAAAAAATCTAAATTAAATCTTCTCTTGAAGTTGGCTTATTAGTTCTTCGAGTGCTGCTTGATCCGGTTTTGTGTCAACGAATCTAAGCGACTTGTCTGAAAGGACTTCCATGACACCCCATTTCAATTCATGCAAATCCTGGCCCGGCTCTGGTGGCGTTTCCCAGTAGGGAAAGCTTCTGACTACATGGGGCGGCATCTTTGTGATCATGGCTGAATCTCGGTATTTTCTGTCAAGGCAAAGGCTGCATGCTAATCAGTGTATAGATATACAGTTCCGCATCACTACACAAAAACGGCGTCAAAAGGTCGTCATTTTTCAGCTCGTAAACGGGTCGCAGAACGGCAAAAACCTATAAAAAGTTGTTTCATAGCACAGCATAAGCTAGGGCCATGTCTACAGCAAACACTAGGCCATCACAGACCATTTAAGGCGTAATTAGTTTCATTAATTGATGCTTTGAGTTTTCTGCCCGGCGTAAGCTCGATCCTTTACACACAAGGAAGGCGAACAGGCTGGTGAAAGCATAGATTACTACGAGGATCTATGTAGATCATTTCCCGACCGGAGCCTGGGATGCTCCGGGACAGCCTCCTTTGAGCTTCCCTGCTAGGCCTGCGGCCTCCTGGCCTACTCTCTGCTCGCACTAGAGCAACAGAGTAACGAATGAGCTGGAGGGTCAATTGCGATTCGTGCAAAAGGATGCGCTTGTGCGATTCCTTGAGGTCAACTTCACTCGCCCAGATCTCGGAGCAAGGCACCGACGCTGGTTCACCCGCACTCACTCACTGACACCTTTGGCCCAAGCCAACCTTGCCTGCGCACCTCGTCCATCGCCGCTTCCAACTCAGGGATCGAGGATATGTCGCAAGAAACCGTCGGTTTTTTTCCTTTGCGGTCTGTAGGCAACTGCAATATCACCTGTTCAGGATCGCTCAGTGACACCTGGAACTTTACGCTCGGAAGCCCGCTGAAGGTGATGCTCGCCTTCGTTTGGTTCACCTCAGCTGAGGCCTGTCGCACCTCACCTTCGTGCTCATACGCCAGCGAGATACGGTGTTTGGTTGAATTGCTCATAGATAATCCCTGGAGCTTGGTCCACGCAAATTTGCGTAACGCTTAATGCTTTGTTCTGAGCCCGCGCTTCACCGCGGATGAACCGATCTTCGCTGCTCAACATGTGAATCCGAGCGGGGGCTGAACACTTCAGCCAGTGCTCTGAAATTACCGAAAACAGCTCAATCCGGCTCAGGCCGTGCAGGTGCTCAGGCTCAATCTTTGACAGCTGTGCGAGAGCGGCGAATCGTGTCTGCGGTTGCACCACTCTGTGTTCTGGTTGCGCGACTGCGGTTGCCATATGTCCTTATCTCGTAGTCTAAAAAACCATATTCTGTCATGGCACATCGCCTTCGTGTGCACGTTTTCTAACCTGTTTCGCGTCTGAAATATTTAGTTACAAAGCAAATGTGAATCATTCGCTCTCGATCAAAGAACGGTCAATTGTCTTTAAAAAGGCCTCGAACTGCTCCGCAATCAGTTTCGCGTCGACACTTTTCTCACAACGAAGCTCGACTTTTTTTCCTTCTACGCGAACCCGGCCAATACCACTGATCTCAGTATCGGTGAATTTGCTGGACGAGTTTTGCTGGGTCCGTGAAGCAATTTCCTTAGCTAGCCAACGTAGGGCGTGTTCTTGTGTCCATTGCTCATCACGCATCGCCGTCACGGCTCGCAGAAGTAGTTCGGGCTCTTTGCTGCTGAATTCAATAAAATCCTTTGCCCGCTTCCCACCGATGAGTCCTGGATTCGTGTCCAGAATGGCTTTCACTTCATTAGGTAGGTCCATCAGCAATAGGCATCTACTCACTATCGAGTGATTGACTCCTAACCGGCGGCCCAGCGCCCTGACAGATGGCTCACCTCCAGAATCCAAAATTTTTGCGTAAGATTTACCTCGCTCGTACTCCGTGAGCGCTTCTTGGCCTTCGTTGTCCGTCAGCGCAAGGATCTGCGCCAAAGCGTCGTCCATTTCACGGACGTATGACGTAATGGTCTCCCGGCCCAGCAATTTGTGAGCACGCCATCTGCGCTCACCGCCGACCAGCTCATAAATGCCATCACCTATAGGTCTGACAGTGACGGGCTTGGCCAAGCCAACAGAAGCGATCGAATTTGCAAGGTCTTCGATAGCAGCCTCGCTGAATGCCAGACGTGGCTGGAATGGCGATACCCGTATATTGCTGGTGCTGATCTCAGCTATGACACCGTTCGCGGCTCCCGTTTCAAGAACCTTGCCGGAGACTTTAGCCTGGCTATTCTCGCCCTCGATGCCTGCTACCGCTTGCTCAGCAACAGGCTCATTGACCTGTTGCTGAGCAAGCATTTCCCTAACCGAAACTCTTAAATTGGGTTCAGGCAATTCCGCCGGCGTCCTTTTGACGCCAGACATCCAGGTAGGCGCATCTTTTGGCTTTCCTGGAAAATCCTCTGACTTAGCCATAATTTCTCCGTCAATTAACCGCTGTAACGTGGAGCGCATCTAATCTTTGGGGCTGCTGAAGATCTCAAGTGGTGCTCGGAGCACCAGTTAAGCTCAGCAGACTGATGGTGCTCCGAGCACCAGTGAAGCTCAAAACCCAGGTGGTGCTCCGAGCACCAGTCACTGAGAAGCAAACTCCCGGATTTTTTGGAGTGCTTCGCTAAAAACTGAGCGCATGGAGTCAATAGTTTTGCTGGTAGCGCCCTTCCATACGATCAGAGGAATGCCTTGATCCAGCGCTTTACCATAGTCTTCTGAGTAATAGAGCTTTTCTTCAGCAACCCGACCAGGGAAGAGATCGTTCAGAACGACAAGGTTATTCAAGATGCGTTTACGGTTCCTGATGAACATGGTCGGGATTGCTAGAACAACAGGGGAGCGACGGTATGCCTTGGCAAATCGAACCATCCATTCATTCAGCCGCATAAGGGCGCGGAAAGAGAATTTATCCATCCGAACAGGGCAGATAACAAAGTCGCTAGCGACGATGGAGTTTTTTGTGAGTCGAGAAGCGGTAGGGGCATTGTCGAAAAGGATCACGTCATAGGCTGACGTATCAATACCGGGAATCTCTCCAGTCCTGGCTCGCTCTAGCCAGTCTGCATACCAGAAATCCATATTGTTCTCTGCGTCTAAAGCAACAACAAGATCCTCGAGGTACGCATCAGCTGGGATGAGGTGGGGGCCGTTCTCGCCGAATGGTTTTTTGATGACTTGCTCAAAAGACAATGGCTCGAATTGTCGACCTCTCAGCTCTGGGCTCAGAAGGTTCCCTAGGTTGCCCTCAACATAGCGCTCTGGAGGAATTCCCATCGATTCAAGGTCAGACCTTGCCAAATCTGGGTCATACCCCAGCTCACTCGACGAGTCGCCCTGGGGATCATTATCAATGATAAGAATCCGGAGCCCTTGCATCTGGAGGTAGATTGCCAGGTTGACCGTTACAGTCGTTTTTCCCGTGCCGCCCTTGGGAACGAAGGTTGATATCACAACCTGCCGTGGTAGCCCCTTTGCTTGACCTTTCGCTCTACGGATCGCTGCGATATCGAAAATATCACTCAGGGTATAAGCCCGAGTTGGGACAGTGCCGCGAGCAATGCGGCGAATTTCCAGCCCGTTTTCATCCTCAATGTCCTGAAGACGACGGGTAGTCAATCCAAAACAATCGGCTGCAAATTTTGGGGGGTAGAGGAGGGTGGAGAAATCCGTGAAATAGACGGATTCCTCTTCAAACTGCTCGCTTGGCTGCTGCATGACGATCCCTGCATTGTTGAATACAGGTGAATCATAATACGTTAAGTCGCTTTTTCAAGAAAAATCATGGTACAGGCTGGGTTTTTGCCTGTAAAACCGAACTGGAAACGGCTTTTTCCACCTCACAGTTCGGCTTGGCTTGGATGTTTTGGAGACTAAACCCGAATTCACGCTAGGTAAAGCGAGAGCCGATGTCAGCGGTCAGGCGTACTGTTTTTGGGCATCGGTGCGTGCACGTTTGAAGTCCGCGCTTATGTAGTTGACTGTGAATTGGGTGTCCATGGGATGCGATTCGACCACTACCTCGGTGGAGCCAGACAAGAATGTGATGTTCTCAAACCCGTGGCTGGACTCGTCTGTGCCAATTTGCAGCTGGCTTCTCAGCCCGCTTAGCACTTCCTCCAGGTGAAGTTTGTCAGCTTTTACCGTAGCGACATCCAGTACCCCTTCAGCGTTGAAGGCCAGCTGAATGTCAGTGACACCCTCCAGGTTTACCTCCCATTCTGAGAGATTAAGTACCGGGCCGCCGGTGTAGGACGTACCAATCTTGTCGATGATGGTGTAGTGCTGCTGGACGTCGACGATCGTCGTAACGCCTACAGTCAGGCTTACCGGCTCCGGCGCTATGACAGCCATGCTGAGCAGATAAGCTGCGACGCCCGCGAAAGCGGCAGTATTCATTGGGTTCCTCCAGGTCATATTCGGATGGGATCATTTTCTCCTCGCCGACCTGGTGGGTGTGCTGCTTTCGAACCGAATTGTCGTCGGAAAAACAGCCATTGGATTGTGAGTCTGCTTTTGGTTTTTCAACCCTCAGAAAATTAGCTTTTCAGTTTTAAAAGCCTTTTAACTGTTTTTCTCTTGTTGTTCTCTTGTTTTTAGAGAGCTGGAGCCCTTGTATTACGTGGCCTCCAGAGGATCATCGACTACAAATTACGGCATTGCGACTACACATTCCGGCTTTGCGACTATGGATTACGGCTGAAGCGACTACAGATTCCGGCTGTGACGACTACAGATTGCGGCCGTTATCCACAGGCCGGATGGAGGGCCTGGGCTGTGTCTAACGACTACAGATTCCGGCTGCTGGATGCTGCACGTAGCACGAGTTTGAGTTTTTATGGCTCGATTTCAAGCAATTTTGTGTTCTGAATTTGCCTGAGTGGCGTTTCTTTGGATAGAAATCGCAGTAACCCATTGTTTTTAAATGATATTTTAAATTACCCGTCGCTTATTTGACGTTTTTCAGTGGTTTGCCCTCTGCCTTGGTGGATTCGCCAATAAATAGTCTTTGAGTTCACCGTTGGACCTATCGACTACAGATTACGGCTATTTTTACAGTCATCAGCTCGATGCGACTACAGATTACGGCTGTGCATGGACGAGTATGACCAGGCAGTTTTGCAGCCCTATCTTCGGTATCGACTACAGATTACGGCTGTGGATCAAAGCTGTCCCACGCTATCGACTACAGATTACGGCTGTTCTACGTGGCGAACGGACGCCAATCGACTACAAATTACGGCTACTGCCTATCGACTACAGATTTGTCCCTTGTCTTGCGATTGGATGAGGTGGTTGGCTGTGAGGCCCATTTTTACTGGGGTCTAGAGCCTAACCGACTCCTGGGTATCGACTACAGCGTAATCTCTCTGTAGGGTTCCGTTACTAATCGTGGGGCCAGACATGTCCAATTTACCCAAACCTGCCAAGCCGGAACCTAAGCCGCTCCGGGTTACGAAATCCAATACGCTGATTACCGCGTCGTACCGGCTGACGCTCAACGAGCAGCGGTTGATCCTCGCGGCTATCAGTAAACTCGATCCAAGAAGGCCCATGCCGAAAAAGGTGTCTGTCTCGGCCGTGGACTATTCGGATATCTACGGCGTCCAGCTCAGGCATGCCTATGAGCAGATGAAAGTGGCAGCTGATGAGCTGTACGAGCGCGATATTAAGACCTTTGACGGCTCTGGCATGGAGCGGAAGCGTTGGGTCGATCGGGCCAAGTATTTGGATGGTGAGGGTCGCGTTGAGTTGTCGTTCACCATCCATGTCATGCCCTATCTCACGATGCTGTACAGCAAAGTGACTAGCTATGATCTTCGGCGGGTTGCCTGCCTGGACTCGAGCCATTCGTTCCGGCTGTTTGAGATGCTGATGCAGTTTCGGAAGACAGGATGGGCCTACATTGAGGTCGAATCCTTGCGGGTCGCCCTCGGATTGTCGGATGCCTATCAACGATTCAACAACCTCCGCCAGAGAGTCATAGATCCGGCAGTTGCGGAGCTGAAGACTAAGAGCAATCTGGATGTCAGCTACGAGTTGAGGAGGGAAGGGCGGAAGGTGATCGCAATCAAGTTCACCTTCTGTGACCTCGCACAGCTCCCGCTTAATCTGGAACTTGACCCTGAAGATCTTCCCCCGCTTCCTGAGTATGACCCTGCCGAAGAAAGCGAATGGCTGATCACGAAGCCTTTGGGTGAGTTGGCTGAAGCACAAGAAGCCGGTCTGCTGTTCGCTGTTTCGGCAGAGGAAGGAGAGCAACCAGATTAGCTTGCGTCGTCATCTGACGACCGTTTGTGCCTTTGTGAGCAGTGTCGCCGGTGCCGGTTTTTTCCGCTTAGGTATTCGAATCGTCATTTGCCGTCCTTTTGGTGCCACTTCCACAAAAAACCCGCCTTAATGGCGGGTTTTTCTTGGCCCGGTCTGGGGCGCGCAGCGCTCAGTAATTAGGTACAAGCGTGAAGAGGCTTCGCCGCCATTGGCATACATCCTCGCCTGATGCTCGGCCTGCATTTTTGAGCGCGTCGAAGACGCTCAGGGCAAACGACATTGCAGCCTGGTCGTCTTCGTGGAGGTCGACAATCACAACCGGAAACTGGTCGCCGTCATCAGCATCAGGTGTTGCTATGGCGACTGTCTGAATCCCCCAGGTGATGCCGTCATCGTAAGGTTCTACAACAAATCGCTTGAGCCGGCGAATCATGCCGTCACGAATCATCTGAATCAGATCGGTGCATACCGGCTCCGATTGGCGCTGCTGGAAAAGTTGGATGGCTGTCATAAGCTACGGCTCCCTTGATCTGCATTCATCCTGCCAGCAGTCCCGTAAATCCCAAACGGAATTCCCCTGGCTTTGTTCGGCATCGGATTGGCGGCGAACCCTAGCATTCTTTTTTCCCTTGGTTGGGCGTGCCATTCCCCGCGGGTGGTGGCGGAAGTTCAACAAGGGAGGGAGTGGCTACGCAAAATGCTGTTTGCATGCCAGAAACATCGCCGTCCCAACACTCGCATTCGGCATCCCAAGCTTCTCGATCAAAGTGGAAGATTGTCCCAAGATCAACAGCCCCATCCAGGGTGGCGTATGCCCCACTCAAGGTTCCGTTGATCAGCACCGCGTAGCAATCGTCGCCGATTTGCAATGCTTTCCCTGGATTGGCTTCAAGAAGGCGCTGATAGGAAGCAAGGGTCTCGTTGTAAGTCATGGTTGCTGCTCTGATTCCGGGTGTGAGAAGACATTGCCACCTCTCCAGGAATACCCAAATCCTTTAGAGGGCAGAGCTAGCAGCCCCCGCTTGGGTTTGTGCGTGGCTATGCAACCATGGAGGCATATCAGAACGGAGATCCAAGGGATGAACTTCACCCACGAACAGGGGCCAGCGATTAACTCGTTGGCCCGTATCGTCAAGCTGGTGGCTTTTGCTGGAACAGGGAAGACCACCACGCTTGTTGGCTATGCCAAGGCTCGGCCTCAATGCCGTCTGCTCTACCTCTGCTACAACAAAAGCGTCGAGATTGCTGCCAAGCAAAAGTTTCCGCCGAACGTGACGTGCAAAACAGCCCACGGCTTGGCTTATGCGTCGATCGGATCGAAGTACAGACACAAGCTCACGAGCAACCTGCGCCTGACCGACATCGCAAGAATTATCGGCTCACAGAACTGGGAATTGGTGCGCAGCGTGCAAGAGACGCTGAACAATTATTTGGCCAGCGCGGATGACGACATCGAGCTATGTCACTGCCCCGTCAACAAGCTCAAAACGGAGCGAATGAAGCGCGCCGCCGGAAGCATCGTAGAGGGAGCCAGGCAGCTTTGGTTGCAAATGTGCGACATCCAAAACGAGGCTGCGAATATCACTCACGACGGCTATCTCAAGCTTTGGGCACTCTCGAAACCAAATCTGCGGGATCGTTACGATATTGCGCTTGGAGACGAGGCGCAGGACATCAATCCAGTGATTGCTGGTGTGCTTGCGCAGCAGGCGGCATACGGAATGGGCGTAGTCGTTTGTGGTGATGGCCATCAGATGCTGTACCGCTTCAGGGGGGCCGTAGATGCTCTCAATGCAACCTGGCTCGACAAAGCGGAAGTCCACTACCTCACTCAGTCGTTTCGGTTCGGGTCTGCCGTTGCGCACGTCGCCAACATGGTTCTCGCGTTCAAGGGTGAATCCCGCCAACTGGCTGGGCTTGGCGGCGAGACTCGTGTTTCCAAGGCACTACCTGCTGACCTTGAACATCGCACCGTACTCTGCCGGACGGTGGTTGGAGTGATCGAGACGGCGCTGGCCAATGTAGAGACTGGTGCAAAGATCTACTGGGTTGGGGGGATCGAGGGTTACAACCTCCAGGATCTTGAAGACCTACATGCGCTATCGAAGGGGTGGCGTGACCGAGTGAAGGGAAAAAAACTCCTCCAGGAATATCCTGATTACGATCTCTACAAGCAGATTGCCGATGAAAGCCAAGACCCTGAGATGAACCGCTCGATCAAGATCATCGAGCAGTACAGTGCGGATCTCCCGGAGTTGTTTGCCAAGCTGCGGCGCAATGCGGTCACTGATGAGCTTGAAGCCACCATCACCCTCAGCACCGCGCATCGTTCGAAGGGCTTGGAGTGGGATGCGGTGCAACTGGCTGAGGATTTCACCTTCGATCCATTCAATCCAGAGAACGAAAAGGAACCATGGATTGATGAGATGAACCTCCTCTACGTCGCGTGTACCCGCGCGATGCGAGTTCTTGCGGTCAACTCGACGATGTTGGAGATCATGAAAGAATTCGTCGACCGGCGTGACGGCCGCAAGCCAAATACCCCGATGGTTTTCAGGAAGAAACAGGTGGCTGCCGCGTAGTGCTCCTCGAGCATGCTTCGACTTTTGAAAATCACCCACTGATCACAGGAGATATTTTCATGCCCATTTCCAGCGACCAGGCAGCTTTGCTTCAGCAGCTGCGGAATCAAGGCTATGTAGTCTTGCTCGTTGAGCCGAGCGAAACTGAACACATCAATCGAGAAAGGTTGGAGAGCCGTTTGCGGGCCGATGCAGCGGATCACATTGAGGATCTGTTGTCCCTTGAGGCAGTCCAAATTCGTTGAGCTGACACGTAGCAAAAAAAGCCCGTTTCGAACGGGTTTTTTTATGAGCGGATTTTGGGATACTCGATAATACCACCCCTTCAATCGCGAGATCGTTTTCGCACCCTCGGCGTCGCTCCTGGTTAACATGGAGCGGAGGGGGAGGAGGGCATACGGTATAGCCGTAGTGAAGGGGTGGTATTATGAGGAATCCTAGATGACTGACGCAATTGTCTCCGCTTACGAGCGCTTGGTCGAAACCGTTGAGGCTTTCAATGAGAAGTGGCCCGCATTGGTTGTCGGCGGGATGATATGGCGCATCCCGCTCCTCACTGAACAGAGGACGCCATCTCGAATTAACGTCCAGGTACTGACAGGAACTGACGCGATCAAGGCCGCTGTAGAGGCGTTACGCGAGTTTGAGCGCGATCTCGGCCAGGCTCCAGGTACCGTGCTGCGTTTGCCGGGGTACTTTATCCTCTCCGGATCGATACTCGATGAGGGCAGGGCGGTGAACCGCTGCAAGAGCGAGCTGGTGGATGCGATCGAGGCTGAGCGAGTGTTTCGCAACGTTGCCGTCAGCCGCCGTTCCCACATCATGCGCCAGGCCCTGGGGAAAAATTTCTCCCTCAACCAGCTGAAGCGCGCAATCCAGGTTTTTGATGCTGCCCCAAGACAGATCACATTCACCTGGGCCGGTCACACCTCAGGAAAAGAGCGTGTCACTGTTGGCCACGTCCGTGAGGTGCTGCTCGCCGAGGCCCATGAAAAATCTATGGCCACCGGCGAGCCGGTGGTGAATAGCCCCCAGTGGATCGATCTGCGCAGCATTGCGAATATGGCTGAAACCGATATGCTGGATGTGCCAAAGCCCATCGCTCCGCATCCGCGGGCCATGCTGTGGTTTTCCGAGCGCAGCCGGTATGACGCAATGCTGCATGCCAACCTTCCATTCTTCGTACTCGATGGGCAACCCGCTGCAAGGATCGTTGGCCTCAAGAACTTCGATAGAGACTCGCGATCAGCAAAACGACCAGACGTAAAGCAACGGTTGCCGGCACTCCCTGGGGGGCGCTTTTTCGTAGCCTCATCCACTGCGGACCCAGTTGCTCAGGAGCCCGGCGCGCCAGAGACACCTGAGGTGCTATCGACGTACCGAGAGTCAGTAAAAGGCGTCGTTGATCAGTAGACTTACCCTTTATAAACAACAGCTTAGACTTCTTATAATCTTTGTTATGTTAAATTCGGTAGCAGCCTAATAATTAGGATGCGTCCTTTAGCCTCGCGCTTTGATGCTCTACCCAAATAGCTGGTGAACCACGTACGCTCTGCTGAGGCCGCTTGCATTCCGCCAGCTGCCTGAAATGGAGATCGAGAAGATGATGATTGATGGCGTTGAGAAACGAATTGAAGCCGGCGTGAATACGGCCCTGGACATGGTTGAGGTACTGGTTGCAGCTGGCCAGCCCCTCAAAGCTGCGATTGCCACCTCGCGAATACTCACGATGGAAGTTGTCCGCGAGTCTCTGGCAAAGAACCTGGCGAACAAAAGCGGCTCGGTGATTACTCACACCTTGGCCACTACGCCAGCCCATTCTGGTCCGGTACCGGCCCAGCACACTGCAAAAACGAAACAGCATCAGACCGTTGATTGATCATCGAGGCCGGCCGGGAGATCTTCACGATACACCCGGCCAGGCACGCAAGACTCGCTCCCTCACCTCACGCTTCCCGTCAGCACGGGCTGTAACGACCGCACAGCGCCCTGGAGGCTCAGGAAGGGTTAACCTGGCCCTGAAGGCTACAAAACCGCATATCCCCTCCGAACGGCCCTTATCGGCAGTTTCCGGCCCGTTTGAAACCCGCAGCTTCGGCGTCCGCAGCGCTCGCAAACTCTACCCGGTTGCGCGTTCCGACTTTTTCATAGCTCGGACAGCCCACTGGCAGGTGGTAAACATTGCTATTGCGGTTGCCAATCACCGGCGAAAGCGAGCTGGAGGCGTATCCACCAGATACCTGGTGCTGAACTGGTTCGCTCCGAATGGCCTGTGCCATTGTGCCCGCTCCCTTCACTCGCATACCGAGATTCCAGGATCTTTCACCTGTTACGAATGGGTTGCTATGCCCCATTACTCTGGCGATCCGCCGGTCACGCTCCTGTTCCCACGCGCTCACCGGGTATTGACGATCCCAGGCCATCAGCAACTGCTGTTGTGCTCTGGACATCGATAGCCCGTAACGGTCGTGCATGTAGAAGTAGATTCGGGCTACCGCGCCCTTCACCTGGTCGCGAGGCTCTGTCACGCGCTGCTGAAAATCTGTTCTGGTCGGGCAAGCGCCGTATTGCATCGGTGTTGAGGGTAAAACGCCATAGCGAAAATTGCTTCGGTCAGCATTGACCTCGCCAACACTCACCGCAAGGTTGTGCATGTCGGCTTCCATTTTGCGAAATACCGGATCGGTATCGATGCAGTTCTTGCGCCCCCCGTTCTGCCAACACTGCCGCTGGCTGCCGAAGGCGTATGCTGGCAAGACGTGCTCCCATTCGATGCGCTGCGCGCGATTCTCCTGAGCGCGGACTTCGTACCCGCACGAGGCGAAGTCCACACGGCCTCCGGATCGCCCTACCCACTTCCAGTCGCACCCACAGTAAAGATCGCCGGCTTCGCTGGTGTTGCGGTCGTAGTAGACCTTCTGGCGTAGCTCAACCTTGGCCTGCTCGAAGGTCGTAGGTGCGGAGGCAAGAGCGAAGTGAGACGTGGCCATCTGCATGGCCAAAAACATCATGAGGATCGATTTCACGGTCTTTTCCTTAAAACAAGGGTGATTCCAGGCTATTCAGGGGAAAAAAAACCCAAGCAAGGCTTGGGTTTGAGCGCTGCTCGCAGTAGCTACCGCAGCGGGGTAAGAAGCTCGCCAATGCGACGAACCCTGCGAAAGATAATTTGCGCGATCGATTCATGGCCCGTGGCAATGACACCAAACAACCCTGCCAGGAGAAGTGCCCAGAAGCTGTTGCGCTTCCAGTCGCTTGCCTCGGCCAAGGCACTCTGGCGATGCTGTTCGGCTCGATCAGAAAGAGACGGGCTTTCTGGGCCAAGCGCAGTTGCCTCGATGGCGTAGGCAATGCCGGCCGGCACGGAGAAGTCGCCCTTAATTTTTCCCTCTCGCAGATTTTTCGCTGTCAGAACAACCCACTTCGAGGAGCTGCCGCCGGCAACAGATGCTTGGGCTAGCACATACGCCCTGGCCACCTCGTCCAGATCCTCTCTGGAGCTGAGCAGACGCTGAAGCGTCGGTAGGTTCTTAGACTCAACCGCGGAATAAAACTCGCTGGGCTTGCTTGCCGTGCTTGCCGTGCCCGGATCTAGTATCCCCAGAAACGCTCCCATGATGTGCGGCATCATGCCGACCATGACGGCGGGAACGATGTTGAACAAGCGTCCGGTAATAACCGCAAGGCCTACACCCGCAATCATTGCAACCGCGCTGATCATTTTGAGAGCTGTGCTATTGAGGATCGAGTCGACGGCTGATTCGACCCCCATCAACCCGCCAATACCGCCGCCCTCGTGGCCCGATGCTTGGAAGGCCTTGGCGATCGCATCAGGAACCAGGATCTGGTCAATAGCCGTTGTTGGCTCTGCGGCGATACCCAGCGCGTAAAATACGCCCCCGAATACCGCCAAACCCAGGGCGGTACCACCGTAGATGAGCGTGCCTTTGCGTAGCTTCTTCGCCCGCGAGATCAGTTCCTGGAGGGGCGCGTCAAAAGGCGTCGGCGCTTTTGCCGGCAAAGCTGGTTCGGGTTGGGCTCGATGTGTCTTCTGCGCTGTCGGCTCTGCTTTCGCTTCGTTTGAGGCTTGTTCGTGCTTGGCGGTGACATGTACCGTTTGCCCAACCGGCTGCCGTAATAGCTTCAGATCCTGACCGAGCACACGCTGTGTCTTGCCTGCAACGAGACCACGAGATATTTCCTTTCTACGAGCACCGTAATTAGCGAGGAGCTTGTCGAGCTCTGCATCAGGAACGTCCTTCGCGGCGACTTTTCCATCAACAAGCAGCGTGTACAACTGCGGGTCAACCTCTGGAGTCTGCCTGGACAGTTCCAGCTCTTGACCGAGAACGCGCTCGGTCTGGCCAGCCATCAGCCTATTCAAGGTACTGTCCTCCACGACGCCATAGTCATTCAAGAGACTCGATAGCTGCGCTAAGGGAATGTTTTCCTTCGAAACGAGGCCGTCGACCCGCAACCGGAAAAGTTGGACTGGTTCGGTCATCAGTGAAGCTCCTTCACTTCATCAGTCCTGCCCAGGCGCTTCTGGAGATCGAGACGCATGCCCTGGATCTCTTTCTCTGCGGCCTTGCGTTGAGCTACGCCCTCACGCTGGATTTTGATTACGTCTTCGACGGTCTGGATCAGCGTGGCCTGGACCTTCTGCAAGGTGTCCACGTCGATTACCAACCGCTGGTTAGCTTTGGCCGTCTCTACGGAGTTGCGGTGCAGCAGCTCGGCGTTGCGTTTGAGGAGATCGTTGGTGGTGTCGTCGATTTTGGTGGCCAGCTGGACGGCGTTCCGCTGCTCGTTCAGCGTCAAAGCCAGCATGAATTGGCGCTTCCAAGCCGGCACAGTGATTTCCCGGATGGTGTGGAACTTGTCCACCAGCATCTGGTTATTCGCTTGAATCATCCGAATCGTCGGGAGGCTCTGCATCGCGGACTGCTGGAGCGCCGTGAGGTCGCCAATACGCTTGTCGAGGTTGGAGATCAGTGCATCCAGATCCGCAACTTGCTGCAAGCGGGCTGGGTCGTTCCCGATGTTCGCCCGAAGCTGAGAAACCTGCATCTGTAGCTCCGCAAGGCGCTGCTTACCGGCGGCAATGTGGATGCCAAGCAGGCGATGCTCCTCGCGTACCGCAACGAACATGGACTCGAGGCCGGTATTCCGAGCAGAAATGCCCGCTTGTGTTTGGTCGACTTCAGCAACGAGCTTTTCAATTTGCTCTCGCGTGGTGTCGAACTGACCCATGACGGACTTGCCGCGCAGGGTTACTTTGTCAATCAGCGGGCCGATGACAGGGATGCGCGAACGGCGATTGGAAAGCGCGCTGACATTGAGCGACTGCGCGACGGCAACCACCTCGCTCAGCTTTGCGCCGGCATCGTCCAGGTCGCTGTTACGAACCTGGTCGAGCAAGCTGTCGGCGTAGGAGGACGTGTGTTCTGCCACTTCCCTGCCGAACTGAGAAACCGAGAGCGGGTTTTCTGCCTGGATCAGTGCCGCTACAGCCTTGATCTGGGGGATGTCCTGTTCCTGGAGACCGAGAGCCTGAAGCCCAGCTGGGGTAAGCTCGGTGTTGGTAGTGGCGAGATCTGTCACGGTAATTTCCTGCTGCATGTTTTGCTCCTCAGTGCTTCACGCCATTCAGGCTTTCAGACAGGCTGGCCATCAGCGCCTGATGCGCCTTGCTGGCAGCCTCGACCATCGCCGGGCTCATGTGTTTGGTGGTGATCAGGGTAAGGGTGTGTTGCCGCCATACTGGAACCAGTACGGTGACTGTCTCTCGGAAGCGATCGAGCATGTCGAGGGCTTGGGCGCGGCTCAGCTTCATCTGGCTAACGCTCAGTTCGTGTGAGGCCAGAAGTGTTGCCAAGTTGGCGAGCTTTCGCGCCAGCCGCTCTCGCGGCCGATCAAACTCGATCTCCCCCTCCGCTACCGTCCCGATGAGAGGGTTCTCTTCGAGGAATTCGCGCCCGGCCTGGATGAACACTTTCAGTGCTTCCGCCTCTTCGGCGTGGGCAACGATCATTCTGCTGATGGCACTGACCGTATCGCGTACACCTTGGGCGTGTCCTTCAGCTTCGGCCAGTAGCTGTTCCAGTGTTGACCGGGCGACTTGATAGCGAACCTGCTTTTCCACGGCTCCGCCCAGAACCTTCTCGAACCAGGTCGGCTTCCGGGTAATCTGCTCCGGCGAGGCGTCGGCCATTTTCGAGAGGATTTCTGCGATTTTGGCCGCAAGCGCTGCCGCCGACCCGCTCTCCATGAGATCTGATAGTTGATCGATTTTGGCAGAGCTATCCGCTACGCCCCCGTACTCGCCGAGGCGAGCCGGGAAAGCAAACAACTCAGGGAGTACCTGCTGTTTGAGGTGGTCGATGTTGACCACTGAATGAGTCATGGCGGAAAATTTCTCCTTGGATTTGTTGGAGATCGTACCTGCCGTATTCCTTGGCGGGTTGTTATTTCAGACGCTTTTACCGACTGAAAGCGCAGCTCGAAGTCTTTGTATCGCGATCTCGAAATAACCCAAACCTCCCCGAGTCGCTTCAAAATGGCGCGAATAATCGCCTCATTTCCCTAGCTATGCGAGTTTCGACCTGAAGTCATTCAGGGGGTAGGTAGAGCGCAACCAGTGGCACGCATAGGCGAACGGCTCCCCGCATGTGCAGAGTGGTCGGCGAATGGACAATCCGGTCAAGCAGCCACGCCCACGATTTGACGAGCCGTTCTTCAGGAGGTGTTGAATCCTCCAGGTGCTGCTTGAATTCGGCGAACTTTGCGTGGCTATGCTCGAAAACGCCGGTCTGCCGGCAGATTTCGGCCAGGGCCCGGATGTCGTCACCGTTCTCAATCAGCGTCGAGCGCATGTCTGAGTCGTCTTGATCCATCGTGGAAAGCAGGTCGGTCATCATGCGGTCGATCAATCGCGACTCGTCTTGCTGGGGATCGTTGGTGTCTGGCATAGCTGTCTCCTTTGACTTGTTCGAAATCGGTTTTACCGGAGACTTCAAGAATCCCAAGCATGCGAGAAGACGAGACATTTCCACCAATGCCCTGCCGCGCGAGCACCCGCAAGCAACTGGCTGCGACCTGCGAGTTTTGGGGGCCATGCCGAGATAAGGGGAAAATTCACTCACATCTCTCCTACCTGATTGATTTATCAGGCCTTTTCCATGATGGGGATTTTTATGGAAGCATGACGAGATAACGGAGAAATTAAGACATTCAAACCATAAATGTTTGATTTCTAGGCTTTGTGTTGCTCTCACATGCTTGCGCATGTTCGCCCACCCCCAATTAATCTCAAGATATCCTTCTCCCCAGTGATGGTTCGAGGCGGCCTTCGCGACATCTTCCATTTTCGGTCTCGAATGTGGGCTCGATGGCAGCTGTAAACTTTCTCTCCTCGGAGGTGAGGATCATGCGGCACGTTGCAATGCAGCCAACGGAAACGACTTCAGACGTTACCTGTGACGCTTGTTGCCAAAGCACAAGTATTGAGGGCTATGGCCAGCAGTTTGGCGTTCTTCAAGCGTGTTGGGGCTATGGTTCCAAGCATGATGGTGAGCGTTATGAGGTTCACCTCTGCGAGCCCTGCTTTTTCCGAACGCTGGCCATGCTACGTCGGGAGCGAATGGTTAACACCATGTTTGATGATGATCTTGACACCAATCAGGATGAGTTCGGTTTGGTGCGCAAGGATGATTGGGGTCATGCCGAGATAAGGCAAAAATTAGGACATTCGTTCTGTAACTTGCTGTATCTAAAGGAGTAAATTTGAGAAGCGCTGCTCAAGTAAAGGCCGCTTCAGCCATCCAGAAAAAGGATGATTCACCCGCTTGGTTGCACTCGCGGAAGAACGTTAAAAACGATGCGCAACTAGCCTGTGGCGGCTAAATATTGATCAATTATCTATGCCGAGATAATTGCAGATAATTCCCCCCAATCCGTGGCCAGCGCGAGTCCATAAAATTGGAGAAAATGCCGAGTTAGATGGCCTGCGAACAGCTTTGGCCGAGGCTTTACGCTTCGACGCGTACACAAAGCTGCGGGCTGCTTAGCACTGAGGCCTCTCCCAAAAGCGACAAAGGCGGCCTCAACGAGACCGCCTCAAACCAAGTTTCATCACCGGTATCTATACCCGGGAGAGGAAGCTCTTGGGCAGGCGTCAAGGATAGCACCGGTAAAAGCGCCACGGCTAATGCAGCCTCGCCCTGCTGAGCCCCTTCAGCTAGGGTGCTCATTTGGTTTGTCTCGAAGCAACGGTGTGAATGGCTCAAGACCATCATGCGAACACTCGCGGCCTAGATGGCATGATCAAAAGGCCAATTATTCGTAAGCGTACGCTCGCTACCGTCTTGACCCTCGGGTCTTAATCCGCTTCAGGCGCTGGTTGATGGCGTCGCGGTCAAAAGCCGTGGGATCGAAGGTATCGCCGTACCAGTCGAGCATGTTCAAGTATTCGGGATGCTCGGGGTCGGCAAGCGCATCCAGAAAATCAGCGTAGCCCGGTGCGCCGCCAACATCCTCCGGCGGACTGGCATTGGCGCCGTCGATGCAATACGGCACTTGCGGGCACGCAATGGCCGGCAACAGCCGCTCGGTCTTGATCCGGTGCTCCCAGTTGTCGCCAAAGTCATAGACGTAACGAAACGTCTTCGACCCATACAGCACCTTTGTCAGTGTCTTGCGCTGTTCCGAAACGACCGAAGGGCCCCAGTCGGGATCGGGAATACCGTAGCTTTCGCCAGCGATTTCAAACTCGTGAAGATGGGTGTCGCTCCAGCCCATCACCACCTGAATGACCTGGTGCAGCTTGCTCAGGGTGATGCGCTCGGGCACGGCGACCCGGCGCCAGATGGCGGGTTTTATCCACGTCAGCTCGATGTGCAGTTGCAGGAGACGGTCGCTGGCCGGCTGGCGCAAACGGGTGACGTTGGGCATGGGTCAAGCGGCCTCATGTTCTAAGGTAGGCAGAGCAATATTCCAGGGCAGCAAATCGTCGAGCTGATTGATTGGATAGTCGGCGATGCGCTCCAGCACGTGCGTCAAATAAGCCTGTGGGTTCAATGCGTTGAGCTTGGCTGAACCGACCAGGCTATAGATCGCCGCCGCTCTTTCTCCGCCGGCGTCGGAACCGACGAACAGATAATTCTTGCGACCCAGCGCGACTGTACGCAGGGCGCGTTCGGCGGCGTTGTTGTCGATCTCAATGCGGCCATCCGTGCAGTAGCGCGTCAGCGCCTGCCAACGTGCGAGGGCATAGTAGATCGCACCGCTCAGCGCCGATTTGGACGGCAGTTGCGTCAGCGTGTGGTTAAGCCAGGCGTGAAATTGCGCTAGCAGCGGGCTGGCTCGCCGCTGCCGCACTGCGCGTCGTTGATCGGGCGGTTGTCCACGAATTTCCGCCTCAATGGCGTATAGCGCACCAATCCGCTGCAAGGCTTCAGCGGCGATCGGTGAGGCCAATGCCTTGTGCAGGTCGAAAAACTTGCGCCGGGCATGCGCCCAACAAGCCGCCTCGTGAATCGTGCCCGCGGCATAGAGTTGAGCGAAACCGGCATAACCATCGGCTTGTAATGTCCCGGCGAAGCCTTTGAGATGGGCTCGGGGGTGCTCGCCTTTGCGATCCGGCGAGTAGGCAAACCAGACCGCCGCAGGTGTGCTACTACCTGTGGGGCGCTCGTCACGCACATACGTCCACAAGCGTCCGGTCTTGGTTTTACCCTGGCCGGGGGCGAGCACGGCGATCGGCGTATCGTCGGCGTGGACTTTGTTGCTGGTCATGACGTGCTGCCGCAACCGGCCGACCAATGGCTGCAAGAGCCGGCTCGCTTCGCCGACCCAGTCGGCCATGGTCGAGCGCTCCAGGGACACGCCCTCGCGCGCATAGATTTCGGACTGCCGATACAGCGGCAGATGATCCACGTATTTGGACACCAGCACATGGGCCAACAATCCTGGCCCGGCAAGCCCCCGGGCAATCGGGCGGCTAGGGGCAGGAACCTGCACAATCCCGTCACAGCAGCGGCAAGCCAACTTGGGCCGCACATGGCGAACCACCTTGAACCGTGCCGGCACGTACTCCAGAACTTCAGCCACGTCATCACCCAAATGGCGAAGTTCGCCGCCACAGCCAGGACACTGCGTATCGGGTCGATGGACGTGGATTTCACGCGGCAAGTGCGCGGGCAATGGCTTGCGTCGTACAGGGGGACGTGGATGCGATTCGGCTGGTGGTGGCGAGGCCAGTGCGGCCTCGCTGACCTGCAACTCCTCGAGCGTCAGTTGCAGTTGGTCGAGCATGCCATCGAGTTGCTCAGAACGCCGACCAAACTGCGTGCGCCGCAGCTTGGCGATCATCAGTTTCAGGTGCTCGATTTCCCCGCGCTGGGCGGTTACCAAGGCTTTCAAGGCCTGGATGTCGTCAGGGAGGCAGTCAGTCGCGCAGGTCATGGCGCGATGTTACTGGTGTTCTCCTGCGTTGAAAATCAGACCGTTCGTACCGGTGCGGTGCGTATCGGTCGGCGCCAATCGATGCCCTCCAACAGCATCGCGAGTTGTGCCGTCGTCAAGGATACGCTGCCGCTGGCGGCCTGCGGCCAGACGAAGCGCCCCTGCTCGAGCCGCTTGCAGAACAAACACAAGCCATCGCCATCCCACCACAGCAATTTAATCCGGTCACCCCGTCGGCCTCGAAACACAAAGATCTGGCCAGAGAATGGATCCGCTTCAAGCTGAGTTTGCACCAGGGCCGCCAGGCCATCGAACCCCCGCCGCATGTCCGTGACCCCGGCAGCGATCCAAATGCGAGTCCCGATGGGCGGAGCAATCATCGCAACACCTGCTGCAAGACCAGTTGCAAGGTTTGCGGGTCGGGCACGCCCTCAATGCGCAAGGTGACCCGACCGCACTCCACGACCAGACCGCCCGGACTCAGCGGCAGTCGCACGGCCTCTTCCGCTGAAGACGTCGGCGCCTTGCTCAGATTGACCGGTAACAAAGTGGCCTGCTGGGCGACTGACCCCAGTTGCCCCTCCCGATAGTGACGGCGCCATTTGAAGACGAGATTGGCATTGATCTCATGCTCTCGGGCGATCAACGCGACTGATGCGCCGGGCAATAGCGTGGCCTCGACGACACGACGCTTGAACTCCACCGAAAAGTTGGGGCGTCGACTGCGACGAGGAGTAGAAGGGAGCGTATCCACAATGGTGCCCACTAAAAAATGGTGGGCACCATTGTGGCTATTCAAGGCTAGGGCAGGCAGTGGGTGCAGGGCGGACGCTTACAATTATTCTGGAGGCGGATATGGGCATGCTCCACGAAAAACTGGGTTTGCCGAAAGGCCACTACTATCTGCACGTCGCTGTGCTGGCGGGACTGCCGGCTTCGTTGGTTTCCGATTTGGCAAGCGAGTTGGAGCGATCGCCAGCGCAGATCGCGGAGTGGATCACTGTGTCCCCCGGCAGTGCCGTAATGTCTATACAGGCTGGTGAGGTGTTCTGTCGTCTTATTGAGACCCTCGATGCTCTATTGGAGCTGCACGAGGGGGATCTAGGAGGTACGCTCCGCTGGCTAACGACGCCGAATGTGGTGCTGTCCAATGAGGCGCCGGTCGAGCTGCTGGTAACCGAATTTGGTACGCGCGCTGTGCGGCAAGCTATTCGTGCGATTGAATATGGACTGCCAGTTTGATACCTGCCGATGGCGGCTTCGCGCTAGAAACGCTGGGTCATGTACCTGTTTCATTACCGCTGGTAGTGAGCGGCGTATGCCCGAGCAGTTTCAGGTACGTGATGGCTTCGGCCAAGCGCTCCTGCAGGATCTGCGCTTGCTGCGTCTGGGTCGCGGAGGTCTCGCCCAACCGAGACACCTCCTCCTGCAATGTGCTGCAGCGCTGTTCCAGGGCCTCATTCGCGCGTTCAGCTCCGGTCAACGTTCGCTGAGCGGTTTCCAAGGCCTGGATCTTCTGCGCCAGTAGCTGTTGCTGCGCATGCTGCTCTTTTTGCAGCTGTCGCGCCTCTGTGAGCAGGCGCGCATTGTCGCGGTTCAGTTGGGTCAACTCGTCCTGTTTGACGATCAGGGTCTGCTGCAATTGCCGTAGTTCCAGTTGCAGTTGCTGCATCAGCGACTCGTGCCGACGCTGCTCCTGCTCACGCTGTTCCTTGCTGGCCTGGCGATAATGCTCCAGGGCATCACGAGCATGTTGATGCTTATCTTCCAACGAGAGGATCTGCTCGTCGCGATCCCGCAGGCGCGTTTCTTGGTCTTGGTTGGCTTGCTGTAGGCGGGCATTCCCGACCTCAGCCTGCTGGCGCATCTGTCGTTCCTGCTGTAGCGCTTGCTGGGCAGTCTGGAGCTGCTCCGTGAGCTCAATGCACTGACCTTCTAACTGCTGGATACGGCTTTCTGCCTGCTGAACCTGATTCTGGTAATCAAGTCGTTCCCGAGCCAGTTGCTCGCGCTCGTGCGCCACCTCGGCCTTCGCTTCCTCCCTGAGCTGATCCGCCAACTGGCCCACCAGGTTGGCCAACTGCTCGCTGAGCGGCAGTACGACAGCGCTCTGATCGGAGTCAGCGTCTTCGAGTTCTTTCAGGTAGCGATGAATGGTGGTTTTCGAGCCAGTGTTTCCCAGTTCGACCCGTATCGCATCGATGCTGGGGTTCTGTCCTCGCGCCAGGATGGCCTGGCGGGCTTTCTGAACCAGCGCCTTATTGATGCCGCCGCGGGCCATGGTCTGCTCCTACGATTTCGTATTAGATTACATACCACGTATTTACATACTAATTTGTTCTGAAGTAAAGCGGGATTTGAGATGTAAATTAAGATAAAATAACCGAGGCTTATTCAATTAGATGGTCAAAAATGACTGCTTCGCGGTCGTTTCCCAGTACACAAAGGGCAAACCCAGGCGATGAAGGACGTCGAGCGCTATCTGCAAGCCGGCACGCGGGAAAACACCCGCCGCAGCTACCAGTCGGCCGTCGAACACTTCGAGGTGACTTGGGGCGGCTTCCTGCCGGCGACCGGCGACAGCATCGTGCGCTACCTGGTGGACTACGCCGACACCTTGAGCCTCAGTACGATGAAACATCGTCTGGCCGCCCTGGCCCAGTGGCACATCAGCCAGGGTTTTCCTGATCCGACCAAAACACCTACGGTGCGCCAGGTACTCAAGGGCATCCGCACCCTGCATCCGGCGCAGGCTAAGCAGGCAGCCCCACTGCAGTTGCAGCACTTAGAAAAGGCGGTTCAGTGGCTGAGTCAAGAGGCCGAACGCGCTCAGCAGTCGGGCGATTTGGCAAGCCTACTGCGAAGCCGGCGCGACATGGCGTTATTGCTGATCGGCTTCTGGCGGGGATTCCGCAGCGACGAGCTCTGCCGCCTGCAGGTTGAGCATGTCCAAGTCGAGGTCGGCGCCGGTATGACTTTGTTCTTGCCGCAGAGCAAGGGTGATCGGGAGAACATTGGCACGACCCATTACGCTCCAGCCCTGAAACGCCTCTGCCCGGTACAGGCTTATCTCGACTGGATCAGTGTCGCCGGCATAGCACGAGGGGCCGTGTTCCGCCGCCTGGATCGCTGGGGGCACCTGAACGACAGAGCGTTGCACCCCGGCAGCCTGATCAGCTTGCTACGCCAGATATTGCAACGCGCAGGTATCCCGGCCGAGCTCTATACCAGCCATTCGCTGCGCCGCGGCTTCGCCACTTGGGCCACGGCCAATGGTTGGGATCTCAAGGCACTGATGACCTACGTGGGTTGGAAGGACATCAAGTCAGCCATGCGCTATATCGATCCCGCCATCTCCTTTGGCGGCCTGGCGGCAAAGCCCGCCCTTGAACTGAATGCTGGCACTTTGACTCTGCTGGCAGCTTCTCACTAACATCGACGCACGACAGGAGTAAAGGTGCAATGAGTACGCAGACCAGCATCGAATGGACGGAAATGACCTGGAACCCGGTGGTGGGCTGCACCAAGGTATCTCCAGGCTGCAAGCATTGCTATGCCGAGAACATGGCGCACCGGCTACAGGCTATGGGCACATCCGGCTATGAAAATGGATTTCGTCTGAGCCTGCGGCCGGAGAAGCTTCAAGAACCACTACAGCGTAAGAAGCCGACCATCTACTTCGTAAACTCGATGTCCGACCTGTTCCACGAACACGTACCAGACGATTACATCGATCAGGTTTTCGAGGTAATTCGGAAGGCGTCTCAGCACACATTTCAGATACTCACCAAGCGCGCCGAACGCTTGGCCACATATTTCAGTACTCGGACTCCACCTGCGAATGCGTGGCTGGGGGTGTCGGTCGAGGATCGCGAATATGGAGTGCCCAGGATCGACTGCCTGCGCCGTATAGACGCCACGATTCGTTTCCTCTCTGTTGAGCCACTACTGGAGGACTTGGGCGAGTTGGACTTGACCGATATCCATTGGGTGATTGTTGGTGGTGAGTCTGGCCCCAAGGCTCGACCAATGAAGCAAGAGTGGGTCGACAGTATCCATAAGCAGTGCGATGCCTTCGGCTCAGCCTTTTTCTTCAAGCAATGGGGTGGCTGGGGTGCCGATGGTGTAAAACGCTCGAAAAAGGCCAACGGGCGGCTGTTGAACGGCCAGACCTGGGATGAAATTCCGCTGCTCAACCTCGCCTGACACAAAATAAGGAATAGCGATGGCCAAGGATGACGAGAAGTATCGTTGGGACTGGTTAACTCAGACATTCCCGACCATTGATCCGCACAGCAAGATCAAACACCAGATTATTGATGAGTACATCCAGGCCTACATCGATGTACTGATGCGGAACCAACTGATGCCGGAGCTGGGCCTGTCCATCGTTGATGGCTTCAGCGGTGGCGGCATTTACCATGACGGTGCTGGCGGCACCCATTTCGGTTCTCCAGTGATCGCACTGGAAGCCATACAAGAATCAGAGGTGCGTAATAACCAGGATCGCATCAAGCCCCGCACCATACGCTCGCAGCACCACTTCGTGGATGTGAAGCCTGAGAACATTGCTTGCCTGCATTCTGTGCTGGCCACTCGAGGTCATGCTCCTCGAGTGGGTCAAGATGTACACCTGCATACCGCCGAATTCACTCAGGCCCTGCCAATCATCGCGCAAAAGCTGAAACAGTTCGGTAAAGGTGAGCGTGTGCTCTTCCTGCTGGATCAGTACGGATACGGCGACGTTCCTTTCCCCAGAATCAAATGGATCTTCCAGAACCTGAGCAGTGCCGAGGTTCTGCTCACTTTCAACGTCGACTTCCTGGTGACGTACCTTGCTGACCGACAAGCCAATCGCAAAGCCATTTCCAATATTGGCCTAGATCACCATGTGCCATGGAGCACGCTGAAGGATTTGAAGGCTCATCAGCCTCGAAACTGGCAATACATCATCCAGCGCTTTCTGTCAGAGGGCATCAAGCAAGAAAGTGGCGCGGAGTACATGACGGTTTTTTTCATCCGCCCAGCCGGCAACAACCCGATGGCCTATTGGTTTATCCATCTGGCAAACAACTACCGTGCTAATGATGTGATGAAGAAGATCCACTGGAAGTACGGCAATAATTTTTCCCATATGCTGTCACCGTCCAGTTTTTTCGGTTACGACGCCAATCGCGATATCGCCGTAACTGGGCAGCCTGATCTTCTGTTGGACGAACACCACTTTGACGATGCTACGGACGACCGTATCCGTGGCGAGCTATCAGAGCTCCTCCCCAGGCAAATTTATGACCGTGAGCGGCAGCCGTTCCGCGGACTAATGACCGGGCTGACGAATTACACAATGGCGGACGAGCTACGTGTAAAGCAGGCCCTGGATATGGCGATCGCTACAGGTGATGTGCTTGCGGTCGACAAAGATGGAAAAACGAAGCGTCGCAAAGGCACAAGTGCGTATTTCGGCCCACCGTGACCGGCTGTTTCGGTAGATCGTGACCGGACATTTCGCTAACGCGTGACCGCTCATTTCGCTATCAACGTGACCGATTTCCAGCCTGCTCCGAAACAGGCGGTCACGACTTACCGAAATCGTCGGTCACGGCTTAGCGAAACGCTTCCACCCCGTTGCGCATGACCTGACGCGACCGTCACCCTCGCCCGATTTCGGGGAGTAGAGGGATGGCGGCGCAGCGAGTAGCCATGCGTAATATCAAAGAATGTCTGCGCCTCAAGTTCGAGGGCGGCCTCTCTCACGAGAAGATCGCCCGGGCCTTGCAGCTGTCCAAGGGCGTCGTCAGTAAGTACGTCACCGCAGCCGCTGAAACCGGGATGGAGTGGCCGGCGCTGGCCGTGCTGGATGAGGTGGCGCTGGCGGCGGCACTGTTGCCCACTGCCAGGGTTCGCCAGACCCGCGGCGAGCGGGTGCTGCCGGATCTGATCACGATCCACCGCGAATTGCGGCGCAAGGGCGTCACCCTGCAACTGCTGTGGGAGGAGTACGTCGCCGCCCATCCCGAGCAGCCGACCTACCGCTATACCCAGTTCGTCGAGCACTACCGCCGCTACGCCAGCACCCTCAAACGCTCGATGCGTCAACAGCACCGGGCCGGCGAGAAGCTGTTCATCGACTACGCCGGCCCGACGCTGCCGGTGATCGACCCGGCCACCGGCGAGATCAGCCGGGCGCATATCTTCGTCGCAGCGCTGGGGGCCTCGAACTACACCTATGCCTGCGCCACGCCGGGGGAAACCCAGGTGGACTGGCTGACCGCGCTGGGTCAGGCATTCAGCTATTTTGGCGGGGTCAGCGAGATGGTGGTGCCGGACAACCCGCGCGCCCTGATCGCCCATCCCGACCGCTACGAGCCGGGCTTGAACCGCGCCGCGCTGGAGTGCGCCCGGCATTACGACACGGTGATGCTGCCGGCGCGGCCGCGTAAGCCGCAGGATAAAGCCAAGGCCGAGGTGGCGGTACAGGTCGTCGAACGCTGGATCATGGCGCGGCTGCGCCACCAGCAGTTCTTCAGCCTGCACGCGCTCAACCAGGCGATTGCCAAGCTGCTGGAGGACTTGAACCAGCGCCCGTTCAAGAAGCTCGATGGCTGCCGCCGGGAGTGGTTCGAGCGGCTCGATCAACCGGTGCTGCGGCCGCTGCCACAGCATCCCTACGAGGTGGTGACCTTCAAGCGCTGCAAGGTCAACATCGACTACCACATCGAAGTGAACGGCGGCTTCTACAGCGTACCCTCGGCCCTGGCCCGGCAGAGCGTCGATGTGCGGCTGAGCGCGCATACCGTGGAAGTCCTGCACGGCAACCGGCGGGTCGCCAGCCACTTGCGACTTCAGCGGCGCGGCGCCTACAGCACCCAGAGCGAACACATGCCGGCCTCGCACAAGGCGCACCGCGAGTGGACGCCGCAGCGCCTGCTCGACTGGGGTGAGCGAATCGGCCCGCAAACCCGGCAGATCGTCGAGCACCAACTGACCCACAAACCGCACCCGGAGATGGGCTATCGCGCCTGCCTGGGCCTGCTCTCGCTGGCGCGCCAGTACGGTAACGCGCGCCTGGAGGCGGCGGCCAGCCGCGCCGTGCAACTGCGGGCGCTTAACGGCCGCACCGTGCGCAACCTGCTCAAGCAAGGCCTCGACCAGCAACCACTGCCCAAGCCCGCGACGCCGGCAGCACAACCCAGCAGTCACGAGAACGTCCGTGGCGCCGATTACTACACCCAAGAGGAGCTGTTCGATGATGACCCAACACACCCTGAGCCAATTGCACCAACTGCGGCTGGGCGGCATGGCCCGAGCACTGGAAGAACAATGGACGCTGCCGGCCAGCCACAGCCTGAGCTTCGATGAGCGCCTCGGCCTGCTGCTCGACCGCGAGCTGGCCTGGCGCGACGACAAGCGCCTGGAGCGGCTGCGTAAACAGGCCAAGCTCAAGTACGCCAGCGCCTGCCTGGAAGACCTCGACCGGCGCCGTGGCCGCACGCTGGACGAGCGCCTGATCGCGACCCTGGCCAGTGGTGACTGGATCCGTCAACGGCACAACCTGCTGCTGACCGGCCCGACCGGCGTCGGCAAGACCTGGTTCGCCTGCGCCCTGGGCCACCAAGCCTGTCGCCAGGGCTACAGCGCGCTGTACCTGCGCACCCCGCGCCTGCTGGAGCAACTGCGCATCGCCCACGGCGACGGTAGCTTCGGGCGCACCCTGCAACAGCTGGCCAAGGTCGATGTCTTGATTTTGGACGACTGGGGCCTGGCGGCGCTGGAGGAAAATGCCCGGCATGACCTGCTGGAAGTGATCGACGACCGCGCCGGCAGCCGCTCCACCATCCTGACCAGCCAGCTTCCCGTCGAGCACTGGCACGGCTGGATCAACGACCCCACGCTGGCCGACGCCTTGCTCGATCGCCTGGTACACAACGCCTACCGAATCGTGATGAAAGGCGAGTCACTACGGAGGAAAAACACGGAGGAAGAAGCCGCATCGTGACCGATGCGGTTAGAATTTAAACCCCGCGCAATCGGGTGAAGCCACCGGTCACGTTGTTAGCGAAATGAGCGGTCACGTTCACCGAAATCCGCATTCATCTCGCGCAGCTGCTGGACGGCATCCAGCACGCGTTGTGCTGCCGGTGCGGCACGGAGTTGAAGTACCTCCAGAAAGGCCGGAGTGTAACGGCGCAGCGTGTTGAAATTCTCGCTGACCAGGTGCAGATGGTCGAAGGCCTCGGGGCGGGCCAGCAGCTCGGCATCGGTGACACTCTGGGCGAATTCGTCCCAAGGGATGACGGCCTCGATGGCGGCGAAGGGATCGTCCCCCGACGCTTTGGCCTCCAGCAAGGCCTGGCCTATCTTCGAATACAGGCGCACTTTATCGTTGATCGCCTTGCCCTGTTTCTGGAACTGTTGCTGATGCTTGTTCTTGGCGCTACTGAACAGCTTGATCAGGATGCGGTCGTGCAAATCCACCAGCTCATCGGTCACCGTTGCGGTGCTTTCCAACACCACTGCCACCAGGGTGGCGTAGCGCCGTTCGTTCTCGAACTTGCTGAGATCCTGGGGCGTCATCTGCCCACCCTCACGGGCCAGCTTGAGCAAACGGTTCTGGTGGATGTGCCGGTCGAGACCCTCGGGCAGGGCCACCAGCTGAAAGATCTTCAGCCGCTCGATGTGTTCCATCATGTGCCGCGAATTCGGTTTCAGCGGAGACTGTCGCAGCCAGGTCAACCAAGTGCTGTTGCTGCCAGCTTTGATGGTCAGCAGCTCGTCGAGCTTGTTGCGGTGTTGCTGGTTCAGCGGCTCAATCAATGTTCGATAGACCCTACGGTTGGCTCGCGCCACGGCTTCGGAACAGGCCCGATCGATGACCGTCAGCGTTGGCAAGATCCTCCGTTGTTGACGCAGGTTTTCCAGGGCCTGTCCGGCCAGTAACAGACCTTTGTCGGTCTGCTGGGCCAGGTCGGTCAACTCGCGTACCAGGGCGCGAAAGTCCGACAACCCGAACGGCAGCAAGCTGAGGTAGATGCGCAACTCCTGAGCATGCTCACGGCGGGTCACATCACGCTCACCGTACTTCGCCCAACTCTCAGGGGTCGCCTGAACCTGTCGGGCTACCCACTCAATGACCGGATCGGACAGCACACTGTCGCTGGCCAGCGCGTAACCGGGGTAGCGCAATAGGCAGAGCTGCACGGCAAAGCCGAGGCGATTGGCGTCGCCCCGGCGCTGACGGATCAGCGACAGGTCGGACTCGTTGAAGGTGTAGTAGCGGATCAGGTCGTCCTGGCTTTCCGGCAGTGCAAGCAGAGTGTCGCGCTCAGAGGCTGAGAGTATCGAGCGACGGGGCATGTATTAGTCATCCGTGCGTAGGTACTGGTAGAGGGTTTCCCGACTTATACCGAACTCACGGGCTAACTGGGCTTTCTGCTCGCCGGCAGCGGCACGCTGTCGTACTGCGACTGTCTGCTCATCAGACAGGGCTTTCTTGCGGCCCCGGTAAGCACCGCGTTGCTTGGCCAGAGCGATACCCTCACGCTGTCGCTCGCGGATGAGGGCACGCTCGAACTCGGCAAAGGCCCCCATGACCGACAGCATCAGGTTGGCCATGGGCGAGTCCTCGCCGGTGAACACCAGGCCTTCCTTCAGGAACTCGATACGCACGCCGCGCTGGGTCAGCTTTTGCACCAGACGCCTCAGGTCATCGAGGTTGCGGGCCAAACGATCCATGCTGTGCACCACGACGGTATCACCCTCGCGGACGAAGCCAAGCATAGCCTCCAGTTGCGGACGTTGGGTGTCCTTGCCGGAGGCCTTGTCGGTGAACAGTTTGTTCACCTCGGTCTGTTCCAGTTGGCGTTCCGGGTTCTGGTCGTAGCTGCTGACCCGGACATAACCGATGCGTTGTCCTTGCAAAATGACTCCAAGGGTTAGATTTGTCAGGTTGAAATCTATGATCTTGGCACGCAGGTGTCAAAAATATCAGAACACCACTCTATTCTGACGCATTGGCATAATACAACCTGACATCAGGTTAGGGTATAGCCCAACCTGACGGATCGATTGACAGCTCATTATTATTAACTATGATTAACCCTGAGTCGAGCTATGGTAAAGTCACTCAAAATAAATCACAAAGGATAGATGATGAGCCAATCCAGCCCTTTGACGCACCAGGATGCCAACCATCGCGATTCCGCATGGGAGCGTGCTGCCAACTACGAGAAGGAAGAGCGCCCCATCCACCCAGTTAGCAAAATTGTGATCAAGGGGGCGGTTGATGTTGTGTTCTTTCGCTCGTCATCAGCGCACCTGGTCGTGGCAGGGGAAAACGTGGAAGCCATTCGTAACATCAAGACCCGCTTCGAGGGTGACAAGCTGATCATCGAGCAGGAGGGCATTTCCATTAGCGGCTATGGGGGCAATATTCACGTTTCTGGTACCGGCAACATTTTCGTGGGCGGAACGATCAATGTCGGTGGACGCCACGGCGGCGTCACTATGCAGTCCAAGGGGCGAAGCATCGTTGGAATCGCATTGCCTGAAGCCCCCAGTATCCGCATCAAGGGCAGTGGCGACGTGACCCTGTACGACCTTCAGCAGACCGTCCTCGATCTAGGCATCCAAGGTTCGGGCAATATCACGGCCTTTGGTCGCGTGGGTCTTCTGGACGCCGAGATAGCCGGTTCGGGCGACGTGGACGCCAGCGAGCTGGTCGCTACGTCCGCCAAACTGTCGGTAGTCGGCTCCGGTGATATCGACGCCTATGTCAGCGACTCAGTGAAGGCACGCGTGGCGGGTTCCGGTGACATCGTGGTGCGCGGTAACCCGCCGACCCGCGACCATTCCGTTGCCGGCTCAGGCGACATCAAGTTCAAGAAGAAGTGACGCTCCATGAAGAATGACCAAGAACGAACCGAGCTGTTGCAGCAGATCGACAAGCTGTTGACGGCAGTGGATTCGATGCAAACCTGCCTCGAAGCGCCCGAGGCCACAAACGCCGATGGCAGCTTTGACATTGCTCGCACCAACTTGCGTATCACGGCCAACGAGGCCGCGCAGGTTGTCGAACGTCAGCGAGGCGCGCAGGAGCAGCGTGAAAAGTCTCGTCCAAAAGTAACGCTGGCCACGTCGTTACTTGCCGGCGCTGAAGCGTCTGAATGGCAGGCCAACAAGCTCAAAACTAATGGCGATGAGGCCGGTGCCCGCCAGGCCAGCGAACATGCCGTCACTCTGCGCCGGATGGCATCGGAAGCGGCGGTTACTGAACGCCGGCAGAGCATGCACCTTGTACCTACCATTGATTAGGAGTAACCCCATCATGGCAACCACCGCGAAAACCCGATCCGTCACGGCTCACGTCCCTGTGCAACTGGCCGAAAAGGTCGATTTGATGGCTGAGCGCCTGGAACGCTCCAAGAACTGGATCGTCAAGCAGGCTCTGGCCGCCTGGATAGACCAGGAAGAAGAACGTAGTCGCCTGACCCGTGAGGCATTGGCCGATGTGGATGCTGGTCGCGTGATCGATCATCAAGCTGTCCAGGCCTGGGCTGAAAGCCTCAGCACTGACACTCCGTTGCCGGTACCGCGCTGATGGAGTTGAAGTGGACAAGCAAGGCGCTTTCCGACATTGCCCGGTTGTATGAGTTTCTGGCGTCGGTGAATCAGCCTGCCGCCGCACGAACAGTGCAGCAACTCACAGCCGCACCTTCCACGCTGCTGGCCAACCCGCGCATTGGCGAACGCCTGGAAGAATTCGATCCACGGGATGTGCGCCGAATTCAGATCGGCCATTACGAGATGCGTTACGAGATAGTGGATTCCACTATCTACCTACTGCGCCTGTGGCACACCCGCGAAGACCGATAGGTTTGGCTGGGCCAGGAACGGAATACATCAAACTGGCGAGCCTACGACTGATCAGAAAACCTTAGCGTACGATTTTTTCCGAATTCTGTAGGCTCCCCTAATCCAAGGCCAACCTCCTGTGCTAATTCGCCCAGTCTAGGGGACTATAGATCGCCAGTCATCAGTAGCTCTCTCAGTATGCTGAGATTTTTCCTGATTTCAACTTCTACCTTTCCAGAATAATCAAGTGCCTCAAGCGTATTCTTTGTTTGGTTCATTGCCTCTGCTATTATATCAATGGCAGTTTTTCTTGATGCTGCCATATTTTCTAGAGTCTGTTCCCCTGCATCTAGCATTGTTACGATATCTTGTTTGCTTAACTTATCATAATTCACGTTACGGAGTTGCTCTAGTATTAACTCTTGATCCGACATATATGATCCTCTTTATTATTATCGATTTGTTGCTTATGATAATATTAATTATTTCATTGTTCCAGAAAATAACAGCTGGGATAGTGTATCATAAAAAATATATTTCGAGCGAATGGGGAAAGTCGGTCGAGCCATGCGCATAACCAATCCATGGCATTGGACGCACAGTATATCGTTACCGGTGGATAAATGAATTAACCGCTCAATCCACTAGGTTGCGACGACGCAATCAGTTCGTGGACGGTGCGGTTTATCTATTACCCCCTCTAGATAAATGAGCAGGGACAAACTTCGCCACCCAAGATAGCACTTTTTCTACCGGCATGGGTTTCGCAATACCATAGCCTTGCGCTACATCACAACCTAGGTTCATCAGCAACACTTCGTGCTCAACCGTTTCCACCCCTTCAGCAATAACCTCGCGGTTAAACGATTTCGCTAGGCCGATGATCGCCTTAGTCAGCCCCAAGCTGTCTTTATCGATGAGTATGTCGCGTATAAAAGATTTGTCTATCTTGATTGACTGCGTGGGCAGTTGTTTAAGGTAGCTCAGCGATGAATACCCGGTTCCAAAGTCGTCCAACGAAAATGTCACACCCAGATCCTGGCAAGCAATGAGGCACTGAGTGACATGTGATAAGTGTTCTATCACCACTGATTCGGTAATCTCAATATCCAACATCTGCGGCAAAACATTAGGGTGGCTGTCCAGCAAAAACTTTAGGGACTTTACAAAGTTTTCTTTTTTGAAATGTAATGCTGAAATGTTTACACTCACAGACCACGAATGACCCAAGTCCGCCCATTGTTCTATTTGACTGAGCGCCTGATCTATGACCCACTCGCCGATCTCCATGATCAGATCGCTCTGCTCAATCAACGGTATAAAATACTGCGGTAATATAAGTCCATCTCGCGGATGCTGCCAACGCAATAGCGCTTCAAAACCAATCACTGCCCCACTGCTCAAACTTATTTTTGGTTGATAATGCAAGCATAACTCACCATCATGTAACGCTTGGCGAACCCGTATTACGGTATCAAAAGCTGATTTATCCATCTTATCTTTTGATACATCAAACAAATGGAAACGGTTACGGCCACTTTGTTTGGCCTTATACATAGCCTGATCGGCATGACGTAGCAGTGTATCGGCATTCTCATTATCGTTTGGATAGAGCGTCACACCGATACTGGCGGAAATATTAATGCCTATGCCATCGATGATGTAGACGGCGGAAAGGGCAGCTAAGGATGGTCTGAAGTAGTTGTGTATTTCTGGCTGACTTCAGCCCCTGCCGATTTTAAAAGCGGCAAATCGATCAAAAACGCTCAGATCACCCGCTTATTTCTGTGTTTTTAGCCGCCGCGAGCACCTCGCGGCAGCCATTTCCCACATTACAGGCGCACCTCTCCTGCATTCGCCAGTAAATGTCGGCGCGCCATCCACAGGTTCGACAGCGCGAACAGCGTCACCAGTTGCGCCGTGTTCTTCGCCAGACCACGGAAGCGCACCTTCACATAACCGAACTGGCGCTTGATCACCCGGAACGGATGCTCGACCTTGGCTCGTACCTGAGCCTTGGCCTTCTCAATCTTGCGCGCGGCTTTGTACAAAGCACTGCGCTTATCAAGCTTCTTGTAAGTACTACGGCGGGCGGCGATCTGCCAGATGACCTCCCGGCCTTCATGTTCAGGGCGTTTCTCGACGCCGGTGTAACCCGCGTCGGCACCGACCATGTTCTCATCGCCGTGCAGCAGCTTATCGACCTGGGTGACATCGGCCACGTTGGCCGCCGTGCCCACCACGCTGTGCACCAAGCCCGACTCATCATCGACACCGATGTGCGCCTTCATGCCGAAGTAGTACTGGTTACCCTTCTTGGTCTGATGCATTTCCGGGTCGCGCTTACCGTCCTTGTTCTTGGTCGAACTCGGCGCATTGATCAGCGTGGCATCGACGATCGTGCCTTGGCGCAGCGACAGCCCTCGGTCGCCCAGATAGCCATTGATGACAGCCAAGATGCCGGCGGCTAGTTCGTGCTTCTCCAGCAAACGACGGAAGTTGAGGATGGTGGTTTCATCGGGGATACGCTCCAAGCTCAGCCCCGCGAACTGGCGCAGGATGGTGGTCTCGTACAGCGCCTCTTCCATCGCTGGATCGCTGTAACCGAACCAGTTTTGCATCAGGTGCACGCGCAGCATCGCCATCAGCGGATAGGCCGGACGACCGCCTTCACCCTTGGGATAATGCGGTTCGATCAAGGCAATCAAACCCTTCCACGGCACCACCCGATCCATCTCGATCAGGAACAACTCTTTGCGGGTTTGTTTGCGCTTACCGGCGTACTCGGCGTCAGCGAAGGTCATCTGCTTCATGGGGAAACTCAGCGGGTGGAATCCGGGTATTTTGCCAAAATCTGGAAGTCTTCTTCAGAGTTTCCCTAAATAGCATCCGCGCCAAGGTTTGCCATCTACAGCTTTTCGCAGCGCAATTTGACCAGCGCGGATATCAATCCCGGCCAACCTCGCGAAATCATCGGCGGTCAGCCAATCGCTGTTCACCGCATTTAATACGGATATAGCGGGAGCTCGCGAGGTGTTTGGGGTCGGTACGGACAGGTTCATGGCGGTCTATTTGTTGAGGTTATCTCTGGTATAGCTACAACCGCCTATTTCAGTTCGTCGATGACGCCATCTTTAAGGCCCAACAGCACCGCAACCTTGTGCCCGGAGCCGTAGAGGCCTTTGACGCGCCCGTATAAAACAGAGCGCACAACATCACGCGAGAAACCATGAGACCTTGCCCAGCCGGAAATCGTTATTCCGCGATGTTCGAAGTCCGCCAGCACTTGTTGGGGGGTTCTGAGCGTTTTCATGTCGTCACCTAGAGTAGAATGCGTAAGAATGGGTTATTTGTTGCTATGATGGGTAAAAATTTATACATTGTCAAGCGATAGCGGTATCTATTTACCAAATTATGGGTAATTTATTATGCAAGCCATTGGGGAAAGACTGAAGAGTGAGCGCGACCGCTTGGGTCTCTCGCAGCTTGAGATGTGCGCGCTGACGGGAGTAAGCCGGAAAACCCAGTTCAACTACGAGAATGGCGAGCGGTTCCCCGATGCTCTCTACCTAGAAACGCTCATGAAGAAGGGGCTCGATGTTCTTTATGTTCTATCAGGCGACCGGATGGAAGAGGCTCACGCCGCATCTACAACACCAATCGACGAAGAGCTGCTCTCGCAGATTATTGAGGGCATGGAGTTATTGCTGACGAAGATGCATAAGAGTCTTTCCGCAGGAAAGAAAGCCCGCGCCATCGTGATGTTGTACCGCTCTTTTTCCTCCCAGCAGCACATTGATTCAGACACGATCCGTCAGGTTATCGAGCTCGCAGCGTAGGAGAAACCATGACAAATACAAAGTCGAACATCATTCGCTTTCCTGTAGTAGGCCGGTCGTCGAAGAAGCCTGACACACCTTCACCAGGCGCTGCTTTTCTGGATGCTGTGAAGATGATCCAGGATGCACCTGCGTTACCTTCCAACAAGACACGAAGGGGAAAGTCTCTTCCATCGCAGTCCGTAGAGGGCGATAACAATACGCAGGTCGCTGGGGAAAGGGTGGTTCACCAGTCAATCAAGGGCAGCGGTAACGTGCAGATTGGCGGTGCGGTTGGTCGCGTGACGGTTCACGCCAGCAAAGCGCCGAGAATTGAGATAGCCGCCCCATTTGGATCTATAGGGGCCGACCCCGCTTTCAGGGCACGTATAGAAAGCCTAATCAAGCAGATTAACGAATACCGCCACAAGCGCCTTGGTAAATCGTTCAAGTTTGGCGCTCTATACGGAGAACTAGCAAAGGCATTTGGTCTTGCTCCGAAGAGCTGGAGGGATATCTGGCTATTTGACGAATCAATGGCGCCTGAAGTCATCCATTGGCTAGAGGCGAAGCTCAATAACACTCAGCAGGGACGAATTGATAGGGCAGCTAGAGGTGAAGCCTACATGCACACGCGTGGCCATCTCTTCAAAATCGAAACGGACTACTTGGCTCAATTGGGTTGGAATGACGACTATGCGACGATGCAGCGCGAGATTGTTACCGGCAAGGAATCGCGGCGACACATGACGGATGCAGAGTTTCGCCACTGGGTGGGCTATCTTCGCAGGGCATTGGAGGCTATGTATGGCGAATCAACAAATTGAAGGGAACAACAACGTCCAGGTAGGAAGGCTAGATGGGGATTTGATCGTTGAGCCGCCGACGCCCTTCATGCGTGAGGATGATCCCAATGTTGTTCCTTGCCCATTTCAGTGCGGTCAGCGCACCTGGTGGAATGCACCGGGGTGCTGGAACTGCGGACGGCCTGTGTTAGCCTTCTTTCAGCAGCAGGCCCGTAATGCTCAAAAGGAACGACTTACCAAGGCGGCTGTGATATCCGGCCTTATTGGTTTGGTACTAGCTATGGGCAGTCAATACCTTCCGAGCGGTATCAGTGGCGTTGCTCTGGTTGTCGGTGTCTTGGGAATACTCGGATTTGCGGCCCTTGGCTCCCAGGCTGACAGACTGAAATGACGGACTAAGTGAAAGGTTTGCACGGGAACTCGCAGCAGCCGGAGTTTCGCCAATCGTTTCGCCAATGCTTCGCCAATCGTTTCGTCAATGGCCCTTTTTACCACCATCCGAAATAAAATCCGCCTTCAAAGCCTCCGAACAACCCGCTTCGATTCGTTTAAACTCACTTAAACCCGCATTTTCCGGATTAATTATGGGCTTCTTTTCCGGAATAATTAAATCCCTCCCAAAACGGCCGCAAAACAGAAGGAAAACACCCCATAAAGCGTACGACATTATGGGGTGCGAAAAGCGTTAAGTTTATTTATTGGCTAAATCAAGTGCGACATCGACAATCATGTCCTCTTGACCACCTACCATTCGACGTCGGCCCAGCTCGACAAGAATATCAACCGTCTTAATGCCATATTTTGCGGAAGCTGCTTCAGCATGCCGAAGGAAGCTTGAGTATACGCCAGCATAACCGAGAGCCAGCGTTTCACGGTCAACCCTCACAGGGCGATCCTGAAGCGGCCGGACAATATCATCAGCGGCATCCATCAATCCATATACATCACAACCATGGTTCCAACTGAGTCGATCGGCTGCTGCAATAAACACTTCTAGTGGCGCATTACCCGCACCTGCGCCCATACCAGCTAAGCTAGCATCGATTCGATCGCAGCCTTCCTCCACGGCAACAATGGAGTTTGCCACTCCCAAGCTAAGGTTGTGATGAGCATGCATACCCAGCTCTGTTTCAGGCTTTAACACCTCACGGAAGGCTCTAAAACGATCACGGACACCATCCATTGTTAGCGCACCGCCGGAGTCGACGACATAGATACATGTGGCACCATAGCCTTCCATTAGCTTGGCTTGTTCCGCTAACTTCTGTGGCGTTGTCATATGGCTCATCATCAGGAAGCCAACGGTATCCATACCAAGTTCGCGTGCTGCAGCAATATGCTGCTTCGACACATCTGCCTCGGTACAATGGGTAGCTACACGTACTACGCGCGCTCCGGCATCGTATGCGGCACGCAAGTCATGCAGGGTACCAATTCCGGGAAGAAGTAAGGTTGCTACCTTGGCATGCTTAACCGTTTCAGCAACCGCAGCGATCCACTCCACGTCCGTATGCGCACCAAAGCCATAATTAAAGCTGGCACCTGCCAAACCATCACCGTGGGCTACTTCGATTGAATCGACTCGTGCATCGTCAAGAGCTTTAGAAATCTTACGCACGTGGTCAAGGCTATACTGATGACGAATCGCATGACTACCATCACGCAAGGTCACGTCAGAAATATAAAGTTTTTTATTGCTCATGGTTAGCCTCACGCCGTTTCTTCAACCAATTGTGTTTGAGCCATGCGCTCAGCACAGGCCATCGCGGCCGAGGTCATAATATCGAGGTTACCAGCGTATGCTGGTAGGTAATGCGCCGCGCCCTCAACCTCCAAGAACACAGAGGTCTTTAAGCCTGCTTTTCTGCCAATACCTGGTAGGTTAAGTGCATTTTTCTCGTCAAAGATATCGAACTGGACTTTTTGTTTCAAACGATACCCTGGGACATAAGAGTTCACCCTCTCCACCATTTCCAGAATACTGTCCTCAACGGCCGATTTATTAGCAATGTCAGACAATGCAAAGACTGTGTCACGCATAATCAGAGGCGGTTCTGCAGGATTCAGTACAATAATCGCCTTTCCTTTCGATGCTCCGCCAAGAACTTCAATCGCCCGCGAAGTAGTTTCAGTGAACTCGTCAATGTTTGCGCGCGTTCCAGGTCCCGCAGATTTACTAGAAATAGATGCAACGATCTCCGCGTAATGTACTTTCGCAACTTTAGAAATCGCCGCCACAATTGGAATAGTAGCTTGCCCACCGCAGGTCACCATGTTGATATTCTTAGCGGACAATTGCTCGTCTAAATTAATAGCTGGAATAACATAAGGACCAATTGCGGCCGGCGTTAAATCAATAACGCGCACACCTTTTTCCTGTAGCAATTTGTTGTGTCGGTGATGCGCGCCAGCAGACGTTGCATCAAAGGCAATGCGTATATCAGAAAATCCTGGCATCTCAAGAAGTCCCTCGATACCGCCAGCTGTTGTTGCTACACCCATGCGCTTTGCGCGCTCTAAGCCATCTGAAGCAGGATCGATGCCCACCAACGCGCCCATTTCTAAAAACTTTCCATGACGCAGGATCTTAATCATGAGGTCAGTACCGATGTTACCCGACCCGATAATTGCTACCTTTGCTCTGCCTGTATCTGCCACGTTGAGTACTCCTTAAAAATTGTATTTCAAACAGACCAGCATTTAGGGGTTTAGTAATACTACGCGTAATAATCCAGGCGAAAGCGCCACCGATAAGCAAACAAATCGTTCCGATAAAAGCAGTTAACACCATGAGACGATCGTCATCTACCACTGAGGTCGCCAGGATTTCAGAAGCTGAGGAATCCTGCAAAGCTACAAGTTTGTCCATCTCGGCCAATACACTTTGCACCAACCCGTCAATGTTAGTAAAAATGGTTTTTTCTGCGCCTTCGGCGTCAGACGCAAGGATCTGCTTCGTGACCTTATCAAAATGGCCAAGGATCTCGGTGTCAAGACGATTGATTTGGTCAATTATGAACTTCTCGCGTTCATTTAGACCAAGCGCTGTTAACTGATTATTTGCAACGGCGTAGCGATTATTTTCTTCGGCAACCCGCGCGTTGATGTTTTGAATGTTCTCAATGTCAGACTGCCGGCTGATGGTGCGGACAATTACACTTTTCTCGGTCAACGCGCTCTTCATTACACCAATGCTAATTGATTTCTTGTTGGATACTTCCAATGCATTGAGGAGCTTTTGCTTGTTTTTCGCATTAAGACCATTGCCGATTCTGACCATCAACACCAAAATCCCGAGAATTATCCCGAAACTTGTCCACAGTCGAGTACCAATACGCATGTTCCGCAAATACATGATTTTTGCACACTCACACCAAAACCGTTTAATAAAAGCGAATTATTTCGCGCAATTTTAGATCAGCCTTTTGCATTCTTAACCGCCTGAAAATGCGCTGAGCAAGTCTATAAAAGCCTTCTAGAAACAACGATACATTGTAGAGGACGAGCCACTCTTTTGAACTGGGGCAGTTTCCATCGCCACTGGCTATGCTCTCCGCAATAGGCTTATGGCCTTCTTCATCTTTTTGAGCTATATCGGTTCTTTTTTTCCAAAAGACTTTTGTGGACTTCCGAACAAAATTTGCATTTATTTAACTTTATGATTCATCGGAACATATTTAATATTCACAAAATAAACTTTCTGCTTTCGAAATAATTCTTACGTGAACAACTAGCACACTTTAAGATCTTTGAATTGCACGTCGTAGAACAATCGGCGAGCCACCGTACGTACGTTTTACTAGCCACGCTGCGAGAGCAGAATCCATAAAAGACGCATGGTCGGGGAACCACTCGGACAGGGCTTTCGCCAGTTTTCGTCCTATTGCAATATCACCTTGAATTACTTTTTCCTGCACGTCATAGATAGAAGCCAGTACTTTGTTGTGCTCGTCTATATGGCAGTCGCCACCTGGAAACCCTTGGCTCTCCATCCATTCGTTCTCCTGTGCAAAGTGACCTTCTGCGTGACGGGCGATGTCGGCAAGCACGTTGGGCAGTTCTGCATTCGGTGCCGTCAAGGCTGCCTGCAACAGGTCAACAAACTCACGGTGAACCATATCCATGGCATGGTGCCCTAACAAGTAGGAATCGTCCCATGCAAATTCTGTTTTTTCATCCATTACATTCCACCTTAAACGTAACTATTGATCAAAGCAATCTAGACGATAGAAAGCTCGTCCTACACCAGCTTTCTTTTGATAGGAAGCTGGCATATTTGTATCAATAGTTCGTTAGACGAATCGAACCGTGCAACCGCCAATGCCGCCAATCGCCACCCGTAAATTGTCACCTGCCTGAACGGGCACCATTGCACCTAATGCGCCAGAGAGAACGACCTCGCCAGCCTTCAGAGGAATCCCAAGTCGTCCTAGAGTATTCGCTAGCCAAACCATAGCGTTGACAGGTGAGGCCATGGTGGCGGCGCCAGCTCCAGTGACCACTATTTCACCGTTTTTCTCTAAGACCATCCCGCACAAGGAAAGATCTATACTTGCGGGGTCAACCAGCCGGTCGCCGAGAACAAAAACGCCACACGATGCATTGTCAGCCACGGTGTCTTGAATCTTAATTTCCCAGTTCTTGATACGTGAGTCGACAATCTCGAAACAAGCCATGACGCCTTCTGTTGCCGCCAATACATCAGCTGCAGTGACACCCGGCCCCATTAGGTCCTTCTTCATGACGAAGGCAATTTCACCTTCAGCTTTGGGCTGAATAAGGTTTTCCATACGTATTGGTTCCGCAGAGCTGCAAACCATGCCGTCCGTCAAGGTGCCGAAGTCCGGTTGGTGCACACCAAGCATGTTCATCACTGCCTTGCTTGTTACACCAATCTTCCGTCCGATGATTTTTTCGCCATTTTGAATTCGCAGCGCCGTCATACGTTGCTGGATTTGGTAGGCATCTTCAATGCTGATATCAAAACCTCGCGAACTAAGCGGACTTAGCGGGGTACGCTTAATCAGCGCTTCATAGAGCTCGTTTCCGAGCGAGTCAATTTGTTGTGGCTCCATATTCTTGCAACTCTCCATAGGTGTTAGAAAAATGCGTCAAAATGAATTTGATCGCGTGGAACACCCTTGCCGAGCAGCATACGGACAGTAGCGTCGACCATAGGCGGTGGACCGGCAAGATAAATTTCGTATTCCGGTAGGGTTTCAAGCAGCGCTGCGTCGACAACCTGATGAATAAAACCAGTGGGCCCTTGCCAAAGGCTATCCGTGTCTTCCGTAACTGCCTGGACGACCTCAAGCTTGTCCTCATCGATGTCGATATCGATCCACCGAACAGCGTCGCGCGGAGTTCTTGAGCCGTAGAACAACTTTACCGGCTTGTCTGTTTCGCGCATCGAGGCGCGTGCAATAGCGGCCGCATACGAGAGCCCGGCACCGCCGCCAATGCAAAGACTCTTTCGGCCGGTCCCTGGACGGAAGAAAGATGTGCCCATTGGTCCCGTCAAAAATAGACGAGCGCCTTCTTTTCTATTTTCGAAAAGCCAAGGACTAAATCGTCCTGTGGGTACCCTCTTAATATAGAACTCCCATATGCCTTCGGGGTTCTTTAAATTCGCCATTGAATATGCGCGAACCACGCCTGGCAACTGCTCTGCCTCTACTAGGCAGAACTGGCCGGGGAGGAAATTTGCTGGCCCATCAGTGCGTAATCGCACGGACAGCAGGTCATGAGTTAGCGCCCGGACCTCAACAACTTCCGCTTCCATTCTTGAGATTGGAATCGTTGGGACGTACTTGTCCTGCACTGCGACTTTGATCCGCAGGTCTGAGAGCGCAACGCACTGGCATGCAAGATGGCGGTTGCCCTTCTCACGATCTCGCGAAGAAAGTCCTGGAGCATCCGGCCACATTGATTGGACATTCCCTTCGAGTAACTCGAATTTGCATACTCCGCAACCTCCCGATGCACACTCGTACGGAAATCCGATACCATTAGCAAGTGCTGAGACCAACAGGCTCTTCCCTGAGCCGCAGGTCCCTGGCGCTTGCCCTTCAATTTTGAGTTGGTACATGCCGTCCCCTTTCTGGCAAAACCCGCTTGTTACATGCTCGGAGCAAGTCCAAAGACCTTATCCAGGCGCGTTGCGATGCGGATATCGCCACGCAGCCTCATCCTTCCCGTTGCCAACGCCATTTTTGGACCAAGATCCTGGTTTAGGATCTTTTCGAAGTTCTCGAGCTTGATCTTAATAGTGATGTCCGAGGGCAAATCCTCGTTACTCACCCGGTTGGGAATACTCATTCCGTCAATATGAATGACTCCCTCCGGCTCAAAATCGAACTTGACCACGGCATCCAGCCCAGAGTTCTCTCCAACTGCTTTTGTTACTCGTTCGGTAATTACCGACAGGTCTGCCATAGCGTGTCTCCTCCTAGTCCTCTGTGGATGAATCTACTTCTTTTCTCCGGCGACATAAACTTCGCCCTCTTTGACTTCTACCTCGAACACTCCTAGCGGCACTGTACATGGACTTGATGCCGGCATGCCGGTACAAACATTGAAGGCGCCGCCGTGAAAGGGACATTCAATCACGTCACCATCGAGTGTCCCTTCCGAAAGCGAAGCAATACCATGCGTGCACGTATCTTCAGTGGCGTAGAACTGATCGCCAACACGATAGACTGCGAGAGGTGCAGCACCTACGCGGTTGACGCGACGTATCGTGCCAGGTTGCATGTCAGATGCAGCACATACTTTCAACCAAATTTGGTTCATGCAAATTTCCTTCTAGTTCCTTATGCGGCAGCACGGGTAATGTCTGCACGACGAGAAAGGAACGACAGAGTTGCGTTCGCAAAGTCCTCTGGATGTTCGATCATCGCCCAGTGGCCGCAGTGAGGGATGATGTAGCCCCAGCTGTCATCGATGAGATCAAGAAACTTGTATGCAGTTTCAACTGGAACTACCTTGTCATCTTTCCCGTGCACCACAAGGGTCGGCACCGGAACTTTCCGAATGAACTCGGGATCGTAGAAAAGTCCGCCCTGTTCGCGAATCCACTGCATTGTCGCTACGTAGGCTTTGCGCGTAGCTTCATCGGTCGCGTAGGTATAGCGCGAGTTGATCATCGCATCGTCGATCTTGAATCCATCGTTGGTAAGTGCCTTGACCAAATGGACCATACCCTCACGTGTGAAATCGTAGTTGATGATGGGGCGCAGATCTTCGTGGATTTCTACTACGAGGCCTGCGCTTCCCATGAGCACCAGTGCATTGACGAGTTCAGAGTGAAGAACAGACACACCGAGGCCGGTTGCGCCACCCATCGAATTTCCCACAATCGAGACCTTGCCGTCGAAGTTCATCGCTTTAATAAAATCGTGCAAGTGACGAATGCGGCGGTCCTGCGTATATTCGATGTCAGGCTTTGCGGTCTTACCAAAGCCAAGCATGTCCATAGCAATCACACGATAGTGACGAGCAAGAATGGGGATGACGTTTCTCCAATTACCTTCGCTCTCCGCTCCCGCACCCCCTCCATGGATCAAGATGACGGGCTGCCCTTTGCCGGCTTCGAGATAGCGGGTTTCAACACCGCCCGCATTAACAAAGCGTTCGACATACGCACTTTCGGACTTTTCCGAGATTTGTTCAGCTTTATTTAACATGAAATTCCATTCCTCCGATTCCGGTAAACCACTGTGTCATTGCTTCATAAAATACTTTTTCGCCTGACGATGCCTCTGACGCTACCGCAGCCATGATCCACGTCAGTATTTCTACGCCCGCATTGCCGCCCTGGTCGATGATGGCTTCGTTCCCCATGGCGACAAGCTTTTCGGCGTTGCCGCGGACAAGCTCGTCCATCACCATATGGTCGAATTTCTCGCTTACCTCTCCATGTCGAGGAACGCACAGCCAGTGCGATAGACCGCCTGCGCCAACTACCGCAACGCGGCATCCATCTGGCGTACGTTTCTCGATCGCTTGACGGATGCTTTCAGCAAGGGCCACGCATCGGCGTGCTGAGGGGATGGGATCAGTATTGATGTTCACAATCACAGGCACTACAGGAATTTCTTTCATGCCCATGAACAGGATTGGTATCATGATGCCGTGATCAAGGCTGTACTCCTCGGCTTGACATAAGTCAAAGCCGTCCTCATCAGCCTGTAGCGCAATCGCGCGCCCAACTTCGCGGCTTCCCGGCACCAGATCACGCGGAATGTCCATGTCACCCATCGGCGTATAACTGTCAGCAATGCCCACCACGAAACGCGGTTGCATGGACAAGTTGATATTGAACATGTGATCGCTTGTGATAATGACGAGCACATCAGGACGTGCTTCCTTCAAGCGCCGTCCGAGTTCAGCAATGCCGTTCACCACGCGAGCAGCGCTCTCCTCACATCCTTTTGGAGACATGAGAATATGCGAGGTACCACCGGCCGCAACAATCTTCCCCATCAAGCGCCTCCTTTCAACATATCGGAATAATCCTTAATAGAAACGTGAGTAGCCATTTCAGGATTTTTGTACATCAAGTAGTGCATCTGCAGAATCGGATGCACACCAATCGAAGCTAGTGCTTGCGGAGTACCCTCGAGCAGCGCAGTGCGTTCAGGAGGCGTTAAACCGTACTCCTCAAAGACATCCGATGGTGTGTCGATCACGCGCCCAATGAGCCCTTCTTTTTTCGACATGTCCTGAATTAGGCGATCGACTTCATATCGAGCCATTGCGTTCTCCTCGTTGTTCGTGCCATTGGTGAGTGGCACGACTACCGACAAATTCTTTCAGCCCGAAACGTGCGCTTGGGTCTGAATACCCTGATTGTGTTCGCTCGCCAGCTTGCGCCATGCCACGATAGCCTCGTCCACCTCGAACAAAATCTCGTTGACCCAGCCTTTATCATCGGCGTAGAAATCCACCATAGCTTCGCGAGCCCAGATGTCATCGTTGTTGAATCCTTCGAGCGCCATCGGTTTCCACTTGCTTTCGAACTCTTGTTCGTAATTCTTCCGTTCCTCGTCATTGGCACATGGTTTGCCAAGAGTTTGGAAGTAATAGTGTGTGTTTTCGTCAATCGGCACGTACCACTCGAACTGCATCATGTCCGGATTGGGGAACGGATTGACCTTGAGAACACCCGGGAGCCAAATGGAGATATCGTTCGCTACAATTTTTTCGCCGTAGGCACCTTCGCGGACCACTTCGCCCCCGATAGTTCCCTCAAACACTGGGACCCCATGTTCGCCAATAAGATCGTAAACACCCTTGCGTCCGACGACGTCATCGTCAACCACACGAGTTTGTTGCTTTCGATCCCCTCCTGGCGCGAAACCTAGTGGCAAGGCAAGATCGTTGTCCTTGACCAGAATTGAGTCTTTGTGAATATAAATGTGGCTCGGATCGAAACCGTTTTCCACAGCGAGGCGCCAGTTAGACTTGATGATTTGGTTCTTCCCGAGGATTTCCATGTCATCGTCAAGGAAATTGGGTGGCGTATCGCGGGCCAAGGGAGGAGGGTCGCCATCGCCAAGATAAATGAAGACGCAGCCCTTGGCTTCCTGCACTGGGTAAGTTTTCAGCTTTTGTCGACCGATCTGTGCGCTTGTCGGATTCGTCAAGATGTCGCACAGAACGCCGTCTTCCCAGCGATAGGTCCACGCGTGGTACCAGCATGTGATCGTCGACTTCGTTTTGCACTCGACTTTGACCGACAACTGGACGCCGCGATGCAGGCAGCGGTCCTTGAGGCAATACAGCTTCCCATCGATACGATTGACGAGCAAGTTCTCACCGAGCAGTTTTAGTGTCTTCGGCTCGCCCTCGTCGATCTCTTTCGAAAACATCACCGGGTACCAATGATTGCGAAAGCCTAGCTTCGCATCCACGTAGGGCGCCCAGCCTTTTACTCTTTTTAAAATTGCCTCATCAACGTTCGCCACGTCCATCTCCTTTTTCATTGAATCGCTGCCTGCATAAACTCGTGCCTTGGGATCTTGGCCCATAGGCGTCTAGGTTCACCATTTACTTAAAGTGATGAACCCAGCGTAACTGCATTCTTTTTCCTTCCGGCCTATTCTCAGCGTCTTGTTCGAAATATGCATTCAGGAACAAATGGTCGTGAGGAGAAAGGCTGAAAACTGCTCCTGGGCCGATTGCCCAGACCTTCTCACGACGACCGGAAACATCTCGACCATTAATCTTGGTGTCGGTAATTTGATTCAACCAATAACCGTTAATTCCCAGACGGAACTGAGGCGTGAGCGCATATTCTGTCGTGAAGTTTGCGTGCACTGCCTGTCCTGCCTGCACCGAGGTAGCGCCAGGACCATATGATGGGCCAGGATCGGTGTTTTTTCCATTCCAGAGATAGTGAAGGCGCCAGGATGTGGTCCAGTTGGGATTCATCCACACAGTACCTGCCCAGTAAGGATTGAAAGACCAGAAGTTGGAGCCGGGATTGATCGCCTTGAGTCTGTCATAGCTACCCGTTGGCAGAAGGAACTGGAATTCGACACGATGGGCATACCGAGGCCCCCTAGGACCCATCACCGGCGCCCACTGAATAGCCGGGCCGAATGTAAGGTCGCCAACACCACGGTCAGCGTTAAGCACTGCATTGTTCAGTCCGTCGTCAATGCGCTTGTCGACCACCCAAGGGAGAAGAAAATCGAAAGCTAGCTTCCCGCCCAGAATGTCTTGATTTGTCAAGTATACAAACTGCGTTATTGATACGTCTAATCGTAGATCCGTTCTTGGAAGCGGCACTCTATTGCCAGCTTGATCTAGGAGCCGATGGCTGCTGTAGCGCTGTAGATATTGAGTGAAATACAGACCCGGACCCGATGGTGGCGCACCGTCGAGAAAACTCGTCGAACCCAGGTTTACAGTGGGCAAGTCACTGGCAGCAACGTTGGTTGTAAAGCACGCTACAAGGGTTCCTAGCAAAGCAACGTGTACTGCCTTAACGCCTGACGTCTGCATAGATGCAAAAGTACTTGTGATTTTAGTCATTTCGATTGTCTCCTCCGCGCGGCCGATGGTGGCGTAGCCGGGGCGCACGCTGGGGTTGGGCATGTCGCTGAACAGCACGCTGTGGCCGTTGTGGAAAGCGAACCAGCCGTCGTCGGTTTCCTTGTCGCCGGCGCCGAGCTTGCTGTAGTCCAGGGTGTCGGCGCTGGTCAGGCCTTTTTCGCTGTTGACCTGCTGGCGGTGCTGCACGGTGGCCACGTAGTTGTAGTGCACGGTGCTGACGTGATAACCGTCCAGGCCGTTTTCGTTTTGCAGCTTCCAGTTGCCGTCGTAGGTGTAGGCCGATTTGCCCGGCAGCACCTCCAGCTCACCGGTGGGTGATTGGGCGACCATCATGTCGAAGAACACTTTGGCGTCGCCCAAAAATTCCTGGAGGCTGTCCTGGCCGTCGACGTCGAGGCTGATGAACACAAAGCCCTTGTAGCTCTCGATGCGCGCTTTTTTCAGGCCACGGGTGGCCTTGTCGAACCCTTCGGGGTACTCGCCGGGGGCTTTGACCTTGACCAGGCGGCCGTCGCTTTTGTAGCACCAGGCGTGGAACGGGCAGGTGAAGGTGGACTGGTTGCCCTTGCCGACGCGGGTCAGGGTGGTGCCGCGGTGCTGGCAGGCGTTGATAAGGGCATTGAGCTGGCCCTCGCCGTCGCGGGTAATAATCATCGGCTGGCGCCCGGCGCGCATCCAATAAAGTTTTTCCATTGTTCGACGCTTCTTGCACTGCTCATTAATCGATACCTCGTTGCATCGGGCTAATTCGTGCATTCAATAAATACGCTGTGCCTGCATTAAATAAGTTGCGGGGGGTTGGGTCTATCCGCTTTATCGGTGAACACAGGCCATAAAATTGGCCGCCCGGCGCGGCCCTGGCCGTGGGCGATAACGCCAAGTAACTGGATACGAGTCTCGAATTAACAGGCTAGGGATGGTCTGAAGTAGTTGTGTATTTCTGGCTGACTTCAGCCCCTGCCGATTTTAAAAGCGGCAAATCGATCAAAAACGCTCAGATCACCCGCTTATTTCTGTGTTTTTAGCCGCCGCGAGCACCTCGCGGCAGCCATTTCCCACATTACAGGCGCACCTCTCCTGCATTCGCCAGTAAATGTCGGCGCGCCATCCACAGGTTCGACAGCGCGAACAGCGTCACCAGTTGCGCCGTGTTCTTCGCCAGACCACGGAAGCGCACCTTCACATAACCGAACTGGCGCTTGATCACCCGGAACGGATGCTCGACCTTGGCTCGTACCTGAGCCTTGGCCTTCTCAATCTTGCGCGCGGCTTTGTACAAAGCACTGCGCTTATCAAGCTTCTTGTAAGTACTACGGCGGGCGGCGATCTGCCAGATGACCTCCCGGCCTTCATGTTCAGGGCGTTTCTCGACGCCGGTGTAACCCGCGTCGGCACCGACCATGTTCTCATCGCCGTGCAGCAGCTTATCGACCTGGGTGACATCGGCCACGTTGGCCGCCGTGCCCACCACGCTGTGCACCAAGCCCGACTCATCATCGACACCGATGTGCGCCTTCATGCCGAAGTAGTACTGGTTACCCTTCTTGGTCTGATGCATTTCCGGGTCGCGCTTACCGTCCTTGTTCTTGGTCGAACTCGGCGCATTGATCAGCGTGGCATCGACGATCGTGCCTTGGCGCAGCGACAGCCCTCGGTCGCCCAGATAGCCATTGATGACAGCCAAGATGCCGGCGGCTAGTTCGTGCTTCTCCAGCAAACGACGGAAGTTGAGGATGGTGGTTTCATCGGGGATACGCTCCAAGCTCAGCCCCGCGAACTGGCGCAGGATGGTGGTCTCGTACAGCGCCTCTTCCATCGCTGGATCGCTGTAACCGAACCAGTTTTGCATCAGGTGCACGCGCAGCATCGCCATCAGCGGATAGGCCGGACGACCGCCTTCACCCTTGGGATAATGCGGTTCGATCAAGGCAATCAAACCCTTCCACGGCACCACCCGATCCATCTCGATCAGGAACAACTCTTTGCGGGTTTGTTTGCGCTTACCGGCGTACTCGGCGTCAGCGAAGGTCATCTGCTTCATGGGGAAACTCAGCGGGTGGAATCCGGGTATTTTGCCAAAATCTGGAAGTCTTCTTCAGAGTTTCCTTAATAACCAACGCTGACCAGCCGACTGGCTTAGATAGGAATCGGCGGCTCCATCTGTGAGTTGCCCAGGGTGCAGGCATAGGCATCCCAGGAGGCAATCGACAGTGGGTCGGCAACCCGTTGGAAACGTGGCTGCCACGCCATGGCACGGGCCGGTGGGTGCTGCCGGGCATCCCACCACAGCCGTTGATTGCCATTGGGCTCTAGCCAGCAATAAGCGCTGTAGGTATGCGGTGTATCGAAGTAGCGACAGTCCAGGGAGTTATCCAGCTTGCGTCGGACCTTGTACCAACCAGGTTGAAATTCAGTCATTTCAGATCCTCCAGATAAAGAGTCTTTGGCCAGCCAGCAGGTTTTTCCGGAGCATCTGGCCCTCTATACCCCTTGGAGCCGGCCGATCCGTTCCAGATCAGTAGCCTTACTTGGTTATTGGGTAAGAAATGTACATTCAACGAGCCCAATTTGTCGTAATACTCAATCGGCACTACTTTTTCGTGCCAGGTAGTTCCCGTATAGGGGTTGGGCTTTGAAGCTGAAGTACTCCACCGCACAGTAGCGGTTAAGTCAGGGCGCCATTCGCGAGGATAGCTAATGCAACATACAAAACCTCCCCCCCCGCCATAAGCACGTGCGTTTCCTCCCCAAGTGCCGTCGATATAAAACTGATGAATGTAGTCCGCCGTGTGGTTATAGGCACTGATACTGGCAGTCGCAGGGCCTTTGTCCGGCTCTTCCGCCTTACAGCCAACAAGCAATACCGCTAGCACGAGTAAACTTAATAGTTGACGCAGGTATTGCCTGCCAATTTGAAACGCATTCATGGAGTTAATTCCTAAGTGATTATTGTCAGTAAGGCCAGTCAGCAGGTTTTTCCGGCGCGTCTGGGCCGCGATAACCTTTGGAACCGGCTGAACCGTTCCAGATCAGTAGTCGCACTTGGTGATTTGGTAAAAAGTGCACATTCAGTGAACCCAACTTATCGTAGTACTCAATCGGCACTACCAATTCATGCCACGTTTCGCCAGAAAAGGTTTTTGGTATTGAACTTGAGGTACTCCACCGAACAGTAGCGGTTAAGTCAGGGCGCCATTCGCGAGGATAGCTAATGCAACATACAAAACCTCCCCCACCGCCATAAGCACGCGAGTTACCCCCCCACGCTCCATCTACATAAAATTCATGTATATAGTCAGCGGTGTGGTTATAGGCACTGATACTGGCAGTCGCAGGGCCTTTATCCGGTTCTTCCGCCTTACAGCCAACAAGCAATACGGCCAGCACGAGTAAACTTAATAGTTGACGCAGATGTTGCCTGCCAATTTGAAACGCATTCATGGAGTTAATTCCTAAGTAATTATTGTCAGTAAGGCCAGTCAGCAGGTTTGATCGGAGCAGCCGGCCCGCGATAGCCCTTGGAGTCGGCGGAGCCGTTCCATATCAACAGCCGGACTGTGTGACCTGGCAAAAAGTGCACATTTAAACGGGAGCCCAACTTATCGTAATACTCAATTGGCACTACCAGCTCATGCCAGGTGACTCCTGGAGGGCCATCCGGAATGGAACTTGAAGTACTCCATCGGACGGTGGCTGTGAGGCCAGGCCGCCATTCGCGAGGATAGTTGATACAGCATACGAAACCGCCCCCTCCGCTATAGGCAAAAACGTTCCCCCCCCACGACCCATCAATAAAGAATCGATGAATATAATCTTCGGTGTGGTTGTAACCACTGATACTGGCGGACGCGGGGCCTTTGTCCGGTTCTTCCCCATTACAACCCACCAGTAAGGCGACCACTATTAATGCGCTGTACCGTCGGAGCCGGCGGTACCCGCCAAATTCAAATCCGCTCATTTGCAGGCCTCCAATTAAAGGGGGTTTGGCCCATCAGGCACAGTTGGCGAGGCCTTGAAATCCATCAATGCCTGCAACGTTTCAGCGCTCCACCCTTGTGTTTGTTCTTGCAAACTCGCGCCTTGTTCGCCAATAACATCCCAGGTTGGGGCAAGTGCTGGGCAGCGATAGAACTCATTGCCGTAGTTCAAACTCAGCAGCACAAACAGCCAGCGGTCTTGTTCGGTGGACAGGTTCATTTCACTGGCCGTTGAGAGGCAAGTAGCGAGGCGCTGATGGAAGGCTGCGCGTTGTTGTTGGGGGAGCAGTTCTGGATGCTGCTGCGTTAATTGGTAAAACACCGCGTCGGCTTCTGCCTGTGTCAGCAGCGCAGCCAGTTGTTCCGGGCACAGGTGCAGGTGGGGGGCGGTGTCTATCTGTGCGGCTGGTACTGCCTCGTGCAGGGCAAGCCAGCCCTGAACGTGGCCGTATCGATCACAGCCTCGCCAGTCCTGAACGATGTCGGCTACGCGCCGTTGTTGGCTGGGGGCAAGGGTTTGCAGCAGGCCCGGCAGGATACGGCTGTCGGCAAAGCGCAGATGCACGGCCCTTGCCCGGCCCTGAACCTGGGCCTTGGCCAAGTACCCGAATAGCAGTTGCAGGGCTTGTGCGGGGTAGGCGCTGCGCAAGAAGCTGAGGGCGGGTGTGCCTGCGGTGAGTGTCAGTAATTGCGCGATTTGTGCCTGGCGTTCTTGAGGGGTGTCGCCCAGGGCAATCAGATGCGGGGCCACCTCACCGAACGCTTGCAGGGGCGTGTTCGCCAGGGCATTGACGGGTGCCCAGTGATGGCGGCGCGCCGCAGCCTTGAAGGGTGCCGCGCCCAGTAACGCCACATCCACCAACGCCCAATAAGGCGCTTGGGGTTGCGCTTGCATCCAGTTCAACAGGTCGCTGCCGGCGCCGTCCGCCGCGGGGTCATAAGCAAAGGCCGGGGTCATTACTGCAACTGCGCATAGGGGGCGCCGTTGCGCGCCGCTTTTAACAGGCACGCCACACACACCGATTGTGGAAACAGGGGCAAGCCAAACTGGGAACGGCTGGGGCCGCTGAACTGGCGTTTGCCGGCATGCACCTTGATGCTGCCCGGGCAGGCGAAGGTGATGTTGCCGCCTTCCAGGGTCAGGCTGGCGCCGCCCTCCACGGCCAGGTGCAGGGTGGTGCCCGCGGCCATTTGTGCCGCTGCCTCGATCGAGATGATCTTCAGGTCGTCTTGGGCGCTGAGGTGGATGTCGCTCTGTTGCGCCTGGATGTCCACCGCCCCGGCGCTGGCGATCAGGGCCAGGCCGATGCCGTCGGCCTGTTGCGCGCCGGCCAGGGCGGCGATGGCTTGGCCGCTGTGCAGGCGCAGGGTTTGGCCGGTGGCCAGGTGGGTGTCGGCGCCGCTGCCCAGGGTGAGGGTTTGCGCGGCGGTCCATTGCAGTGATTGGCCGGCGATTTTGGCGATGCTGTCGCGGGCGCTGAGGGTGAGCAAGGGGTCGGCGCTGTGGGGGATGGGGTGGTGGCTGTCGCGCTTTAAGGCGTCGGCGCTGGCCTGGGCGAGTCGTTCGCCGGTGACGGTGGCGCTGAGGCTGGTGTGCAGGGCCTGGAGCGGTGCTTGATCGGCGATCAGCGCGCTGAGTTGGGCCTGGTGTACGCCGCGGTGGCTGGCCAGGGGCACGGTGTGGTGGATCTGCGCGGCCAGGTCGAAGCGTGCGGCGAGGTCGCGTTGTTGTTGCAGCAGCGCTTGCGCGGCGCTGGCATCGCCTGCCGGGGTGTGCGGCTCGATGGCGTAGGTGCTGAGCAGCAAGCCTTTGGCGGCGCGCACCGCCCCGTAGGCGTCGGTGCGCAGTTCAAACCCCTGCCCGCGAAAACTGCCCCGGTAGTTGCCGGCCTGGTGGATCAGGTGGCCGAGGTTGAGTTGGCTGTGGGCTTGGGTGGTGGCCATCTGGATGCGGCCTTGTTGGTCGCTGTCGTCGAAGACCAGTTGGTTATGGCCTTGGCCATCGAAGCCTTGGGTCTTGAAGCCCGACAGCGCCGCCGCGTTGCGGTGCTGTGTTTCACCGCCGCCACCGCCGTGCCACGCCGGGCTGTTGCCCCCGGCGAGGTTGGCTTCGGCGCTGGGGCGTTGGTCGTTGGCTTTGGCATACACCGCCAGGTTGCTTTGCCCGGGGGCGCCGCCCGGTGTGGGGGCCACGCCGCCTTCGCCGCGGCCGTTGTACAGGGCCTTGAAAATGATCGGCCGGTCGATGTCGCCGTTGATGAAGTGCACCAGCACTTCCTGGCCGATACGGGGCAAGAACTGCGCGCCGAACCCCTGGCCCGCCAAGGCTTGGCCGACCCGCACCCAGCAGGCGCCACGGTCGTCTTCGGCCTGCCAATGGAAGCGCACCCGCACCCGGCCCATGGCATCGCAGTGCAAGGGGCTGCCACTGCCCGCCGTGGTTTGCCCGTCGGCGCCGACGACGATGGCCGTTTGTGGGCCGTGGGCGGTGGCCACCGGGTTGAGGCGCTGGCCGGTGCCATCGGCCAGGGTCGGGCGCCACGGTTGGTTGTGCCCCACGGCGTTGAACTGCTGGGCAAAGCCGCTGCGCTGGGCTTCGGCCAGCACCTGGGGGTCGAGGTGGTCGAGTTGCAGGCGGGTTGTTAGGTCGGCATCCAACAGCGCTGCGCCGCTTTCCAGGTTGTTGATGCCGTAACTGTGCACCTGGGTGAAGAGGAAGTGGTCCTGCCCGCGCAGGTGCGCCGTGTGGACCCAAGGCGCGTGCAACAGCTCAAAGCGTGTTCCGGCGCGGGCACTGCGCACGTTGGCGCGGCCGTGCCAGAAGGACTTATCGACCTGCAGGGCCTCGCTGTGCAAACGTACGTAATGCTCGGCCTCGCTCAGGGTGGCAAAGGCGTAATCGCCCACCGGGTCGTAGCTTTCCAGGCCCTCGCGCTCGGGGCCGACGGGGCGCGAGGCGCTGATGGCCTGGCGGGTTTTGTAGTCGCTGCTCAGCAGGGTGATGCGCCGGTGGCTCAGGCGATGGAGCTGGCCCATGAACTGCACGGTGTCTTGCTCCTCCACCGCGTCGGCGCGCTGGTAGCGCTGGCCGAGGTGAGGTCTTCAGGCAGCCCGGGGCTCTGGCCAAAGATGACCAGGCAGTGGCCGGCCGGTGCTTGTGGGTCCTCGACAAAGCAATAGCCCAGGCCCTCTTCGGCCAGTAGCCGCTGCACAAAGTCGAAATCGGTTTCGCGGTACTGCACGCAGTAACTGCGCGGGCGCACGTGGCTCAGTAACTGGTCGGCGTCCAGGGTGAAACGCCAACGGGCGTAGGCCTCGTAACCGGCGAAGACCTGGCTGACGATCTGCTGCACGGTGCTGTCTTGGAACACCCGGGAGCGAAAGCTCTGGCTCAACACCCAGAGCCAGGGCACCAGGGTCAGGTGGTAGCGGGTCAGGGAGCCGTCGCTGCCCAGGCGGGCGACACGGCTGAGCAAACCGCTGCGTCGGCTGTGGCTGCCATCGGCCAGGGCCGTGAGCAAGGTAATGGGCGCACCGAGCATCGCCTCGAGGGGTAGGCGATGGTCGGCGCTCAGGGCCAGCACGTCCCAGCGGTACAGCTCGGAAAGCGCCTCGCGGCCGGCCCAGCGCTCAACGTGCAGGGGGGCCATGGACGTGGGCGTTTGCAAGGAATACAGGCGTGTTTGATCGCTGATGAGCGGGGCAGTGGGGTTCATGGGCGTGACATCCAAACCAGGCATAAGGTTGCGAAATTCGCAGTTCAGCCAGTCGGCCATAACCCGCCAAAGAGGCTAACAGCGTTGGGATGTGAAGCGCGCCAGGCAGCAGGGCGCGGCGGCATTGTGCCTAGTTGCGGGGGAGGATTGAGGGGGGTGGAGCGTTTAAATATGAGGCCTACATGAATTAGAGAAACGCCCTACACGGCCTGTTAGTTAGGTGTTGTAACCGCCAGCACTTCCCCGCCTAAGTGCCCAGGCCTCGGCGGTTAGCAAGGGACCTGTAAATACCCAGCGTGCGTAGGTGTTGGGTAAAGGCTGCTGGTAGCAAGCGGGCTCTCCCGCGCGGGGGTACGCAGCCGCCCCACTAGGTGTTGCGCCCGGCACCCTTTCCGGCCACTGCGCAGCCGAGCGCGGGTCAACCCGCTGACTACTGAGCGCGTTGCCTGTGCAACTCGGTGTTCAACCAGGTGCCCGCTGGTTGCGAGCCCGTTGGGCAACGCACTTGGTAAGGCTTGCCGCTCATGCTGCTTTGGGTGGCGGCCAGTTCGATAAAGTCCTCGGCGCTGTTGATCCGTTTCTTGCCTTCCAGGTAGGTCAGTTTTTTCTGCAAATGCTCGCGCGCCTGCGGGGCCGGGTAGGCGGTGCCGTTGCGCACGAACTGGCAGCCGCTGTGCTCGACAAAGTCCAGCAAGCCTGTGATCTCGGCGCGCACCGGCGGCGCCACCTCGGCCTGGGCGGCGCCCATAACGAGCAGAAGCCCGGCAGCGGCCCCCAGCCGCCATTGTCCCCAGCCACTGTTGAATGCCTGCATGTTCGTTCCTCCGTCAAAAAAATGCCGACTTTAGCCGGTGCATAGCCGCCCGCCAATACCTCCCCCCTATGGGCACCTGGGCCAGCTCCCACAGTGATGAGTGCCCCCAGCCCTGGCGCGCATTTACGCAAAATGCGGCTAACGACTTGCCGATATCGGCTTTTTCGCCCCGCGCGCCGTGCCTACAGTGAGGGCGACTTCAACGGCGGGCCCTGCTCGCCCCGTTTCAGGAATCGTGCATGCCCAGCCTGTCCTTGCGTATCGAACGAATCGACCCGCTCACCCCGCGCATTCGCCGCCTGATCCTGGTGGCGGATGCCCAGCAGCCCCTGCCCGGCTTCACTCCAGGGGCGCACATCGAGATCCAGATTGCGGGCAGCAAGCCCCAATGGCGCGCCTATTCCCTGGTCAACCTGCCGGGCCACGCCCACTACGAGATCGCCGTGCAACTGGAAGAACAGAGCAGCGGCGGTTCGCGCTGGATCCACCAATTGCAGGTCGGCCAGCCGCTACAGGTGCGGGCACCGAAGAATCATTTCCCCTTGGTGACGCAGGCCAGCGACTACCTGTTGATCGCCGGCGGCATTGGCATCACCCCGATGCTGGGCATGGCCCGTGCGCTTGCCGCCGGCCAGCAGCCCTTCACCCTGCACTACGCCGGGCGCGAGGCCCAGGGCATGGCATACCTGGAAGAAGTCCGGGCCCTGGGCAGCGCCCACTGCTGGATCAGCGGCGGCGACCCGGCGCGGCGCCTGCCCCTGGCCAGCCTACTGGCCACCCCCCATAACGGCCGCCAGCTCTATGTGTGCGGGCCCAAAGCCCTGATCGCCAGCGTGCTGCACAGCGCCCGTGAGTTGGGCTGGGACGACAGCCACGTACACAGCGAATTGTTCACCGGCAGCCTCGACGCCGCGGGCGACGCCAGTTTTGAAGTGGAACTGCGCAGCAGCGGCATCACCCTCCAGGTGCCTGCGGGCAAGAGTGTGCTGGAGGCCATGCTCGACGCCGACCTGGACCCGCTGTTCGATTGCCGCCGTGGCGACTGCGGGGTCTGCGTGGCCCAGGTGCTCGAAGGCAGCGCCGAGCACCGCGACATCTGCCTGTCAGCGCGCGAGCGCAGCGACGGCCGTTTCTGCACCTGTGTCTCGCGCGCCTCCAGCGCTCGGCTGGTGCTCGACTTGTAAGTGCGTGGCCACCCCACGCGCCTGTTTATGGCTGGTTAAAAGGAGACACCATGATTCCCACGAACGAACAGATCGCCGCCCTGGTGCGCGATGACAGCGTGCACAAAAGCGTCTACACCGACCCTCAGTTGTTTGCCCTGGAAATGCAGCGTATCTACGGCCAGGCCTGGATCTACGTGGGTCACGAGAGCCAGGTGAAAAACCCCGGCGACTACCACACCACCCGCATCGGCGATCAAGACGTGATCCTGGTGCGTGGCGCCGACAAACGCGTCAACGTGCTGTACAACCGCTGCCCGCACAAGGGCGCCAAGCTGGTAGCCGAAGGCGACGGCAACGTCGGCAAGTTCTTCCGCTGCCCGTACCACGCCTGGACCTTCAAGCTCGACGGCCAGCACCTCTCGGCACCGCTGAAAAACGCCTTCGAGGGCACCTGCTTCAACCCCAGCCACCCGGATTTCTCCATGGTGGGCCTGGCACGGGTCGACAGCTATCGCGGCTTCGTGTTCGCCAGCCAAAGCCCCCATGGGCCGGACCTCAAGGGCTTTCTCGGCGGCGTCATCACCTCCATCGACAACCTCTGCGACCGCTCGCCGGTGGGTGAAGTGGAAGTGGCCGGCGGTATTTTCCGGGTGGTGCAGCGCTCCAACTGGAAGGTCTTCTACGAGAACCTGCACGACACCATGCACGCCCGCGTCACCCACGAATCCTCGGTGGACGCGGCCCGCAGCGAGGCGCAGAGCCTGGGCGAGATGCCGTTCGAGCTGCTCATCATGGACGGCAACGGCGAGCCCTACGACTTCTGGGAAAAACTCGAACTGCGCGCTTACCACAACGGCCATGGCTACATGGAAGCGATCTTCGACCCAGCCGCCGCCGAGCGCGACGAGGTGTCCAAGGCCCACTTCGAGTGCCTGAGCGCGGCCTATGGCGAAGAACGCGCCCGCGCCATCCTGGGCATGAACCGCCACAACACGGTGATCTACGGCAGCGGCTCGCCCCATACCGTGTTCATGCAGTTTCGGATCATCCGCCCGATGGCCGTGGACCAGACCCTGGTGGAAATCCAGACGTTCCGCTGCAAAGGCGCGCCGGATGCGGTGTTCGACCGGGCGCTGACCTACGCCAACGTCATCAACTCACCCTCCTCCAACGTCATGCCCGATGACGTGGAGGTCTACGCCCGTTGCCAGGAAGGCAACATGACCCGCGGCGGCGAATGGATCAGCCAGCATCGTTATGCCGGCACCGACCAGGGGCTGCCCGACGGCGCAATCTCCACCAACGGCACCAGCGAGCTGCCCATGCGCAACCAGTTTGCTGCGTGGAAGCACTACATGACCGCCACCCTGATCGCCAAGGAGAGCACCCATGCTGTTTGATCGCACCTTCGACGTCGCCACGGACAACCTGGCCCCGGCCCACGTGCCCGGCGACACCCTGCGTGAGCTGGAACAGTTCCTCTACCGCGAAGCGCGCCTGCTGGACGAGCGGCGCTTCTGGGAATGGGACCGCTTGTTCACCGACAGCGGCATGTACTGGGCGCCGCAGCAGCACGGCCAGGCCAACCCGTTCGAGCATATTTCGCTGTTCTGGGAAAACCGCATGCTGCGCGAGGTGCGCATCCGCCGCGTGGAAAACCCGCGCAACTGGTCGCAACAACCGCCCACCCGCACCGCCCACCTGGTGGGCAACGTGATGGTCGAAGGCCTCGACCGCCAGGGCCTGCTGGTGGTGAGCGCCACCTTCCAGGTCAGCGAATGGCGCCTGGTGCAACGCCAATTGGCCGGGCGCTATACCTACAAACTGGCCAGCCAGGAGGGGGGCGGCTGGAAGATCCAGCTCAAGCGCGTCGACCTCATCAACTGCAACGACGTGTTCGCCAACCTGGAGGTATTTGTCTGATGGGGCGCCCGACCGTTCTTGCCCTGCACTACCAGAACGACGTGCTGCACCCCGATGGGCGCATCCGCGTCGGCCTGGCCGCCGACGACCCGGCCCGCACCACCGTGCTGGACGCGGCCATGCGCCTGCAACACGGCGCCCGCGCCCGGGGCTGGCCGATCATTCATGTGCGCGTGGCCTATCGCCCGGACTACGCCGACCTGGTGCAGAACGCGCCGATCCTGCGCGCCGTGGCGGCCAGCGGTGCGGTGCGCGAAGGCACCTGGGGCGCGCAGTTCCACGACGCCCTGCAACCCTTGGCCAGCGCCACCGAGTTTGTCGTCACCCACACCCGCATCAACGCCTTCTACGGCACGCCCCTGGACACCCTGCTGCGCCAGCTCGACGCACGCCAATTGCTGGTGGCGGGCGTAGCCACCCATTCGGTGGTGGAAAGCACCGTGCGCCATGCCGTCGATTGCGGTTTCGAGGTCACGGTCCTGGCCGATGCCTGCGCCGCCGCCAACCCTGAAACCCACCGCGCAGCGCTGCAGAGCATGAGCCTGATCGCCACCCTCAGCGATGTCGCCAGCACCCTGGGGGATCGGCCATGAAGCCCCTGCCGACTGCCGACCTGCAAGGCCAGGTGGCGATCGTCACCGGCAGCACCCAGGGCCTGGGCACCGACATTGCCCGCCAACTGCTGCGTGCCGGCGCCAGCGTCACCTTGGTGGGACGCAACCGCGACACGGGCGCGGCCCTGGCCGAGGCATTGGGTGAACGCTGCCGTTTTGCAGCCTGCGACGTCGAGCGCGACGACGATATCGATGCCTGCATCGCCGCCACCCTGGCCGCGTTCGGCCGCCTCGACATCCTGGTCAACAACGCCTGCGTGTATGACGACCAGGGGCTGCTGTCCGACCGTGCGCAATGGCTCAAGACCCTCAACGTCAACCTGGTGTCGGCGGCGATCTTCGTGCAAAAAGCCGCGCCCCACATGACGGGCGGCGGCACGGTCATCAACATCGGCAGCACCGGCGGCAAGTTCGGCGCCGCTGGCCGCGCCCTGTACCCAGCGTCCAAGGCCGGGCTCCTGCAACTGACCCGCAACCTCGCGGTGAGCCTGGCGCCGGCGGCGATCCGGGTCATCAGCGTATCGCCGGCCTGGACCTGGTCGCCCTCGGTGGCCAGCCTCAGTGGCGGCGATGTGGCCGTGGCCGACCGGATCGGTGCTACCTTTCACCCGCTCGGGCGCGTGGGCCGCGGCGAGGAAATCGGCCAGGTAGTGGCCTTCCTGTGCAGCCAGGGTGCGTCGTGGATCACCGGCGTCGATATCCCGGTGGACGGCGGTTTCTCGATCCTCGGCCCCGACCAGGGCCTGTCGCCACGCACCTGGTTCGAGCGTTTGCGTGACCAGTAGGCAACTAAAACAACAACACCTGATGAGTCGAAAACGAGGTAACACCATGGGCAAGATGATGAAGGTACAGGCCAGCGACGGCAGCGGCAGTTTCAGCGGTTACCTGGCGCTCCCCGCCAGCGGCAAGGGGCCGGGGGTGGTGATCGGCCAGGAGATTTTCGGCATCAATGCCAACATGCGCGAAGTGGCCGACCTCTACGCCGAAGAAGGCTACGTCGCCTTGGTGCCAGACCTGTTCTGGCGCCTGGAACCTGGGGTGGACCTGGGCTACACCGAAGCCGACTTCGCCCGCGCCATCGACCTGTTCCAGCGCCTGGACATAGACAAGGCCGTCGAGGACATCGACGCCAGCTTCAAAGCCCTGCGTGAGCTGCCCGAGGTCGAAGCCAGCGGCCTGGGCTACGTGGGTTTCTGCATGGGCGGCAAGCTCGCCTACCTGACCGCGACCCGCACCGACGTGGCCTGCGCGGTGGGCTACTACGGCATGGGCATCGAGCACCTGCTGGACGAAGCCGAGCGCATCAAGGGCCACCTGGTGCTGCACTTCGCCGAACAGGACGGCTACTGCGACGCCAATGCCCGCGCCCTCATCAGCCAACGCCTGGGCGCGCGGCCCAACGTCGAGATCTACACCTACCCCGAGGTGGACCACGCCTTCGCCCGCCACGGCGGCATGCACTACAACAAACCCGCCGCCCTGATGGCGCACCAACGCAGCATCGCCGCGCTGAGGCAGGCCATCGGCCCGCACTACAACCTGTCCGCACTGTGGGAAAAACACATCGAGTTTGAATTCGCCGTGCGCGATGTTCCGGCGACCATGGCGACCATGGTCGCCGAGCCCTACGTCAACCACATTCCCACCATGACCGGGGGCGTGGGCTACCGCGAACTGAGCCGCTTCTATCAGAACCATTTTGTCCACGCCAACCCGCCGGACATGAAACTGGTGCCCATCTCCCGCACCGTGGGGGCCACGCAGATAGTCGATGAATTCGTCATGTGCTTTACCCACACCAGCGAAATCGACTGGATGCTGCCCAACGTCGCCCCCACCGGCAAATACGTGGAAATCCCCATGCTGGGGGTCATCAAGTTCCGCGGCGACAAGCTGTGCCATGAGCACATCTACTGGGACCAGGCCAGCGTCCTCGTGCAAATTGGCCTCCTCGACCCCACCGGCCTGCCGGTGGCCGGGGTAGAAACGGCGAGGAAACTGCTCGACGAACAACTGCCCTCCAACACCCTGATGGGCAAATGGGCGGACAGCGCCGAACGCTAGCGCCAGCCTTCCCCGTAAAGGCTGGCAAACGCTGTGGGAGCGGGCCTGCCCGCGATGGGTCCAGTAGCGGCAATACATTTGCTGCGGCTGATAGGCCGCCATCGCGGGCAGGCCCGCTCCCACAATTGAACGGTGCGGTGGCTGGGATTTAATTTTTCCTCTGTGGGAGCGAGCCTGCTCGCGATGGGTCCAAGCCAGGCGATACATTTGCTGCGGCTGATAGGCCGTCATCGCGGGCAGGCCCGCTCCCACAATTGAACGGTGCTGTGGCTGGGATTTAATTTTTCCTCTGTGGGAGCGAGCCTGCTCGCGAGGGCGGCACTGAGTAGCGGTGACGAATGGTCGGTGTAAGACCCTTGCTCCCACAGTGGAGCGCGGGTGCTGGTGAGATGAGCGTCAGGCACTGCTCCCACAATTCAGTGAGGGTGATAGCGCAATGTGCGGCCAGGCCACCGCGCCCCCGGTCACTTACTGGGCAATAGTCTGGTGCGGCAGCTCGCCGAAGCGTTCGCGGTAGTAGCGGGCGAAGCGGCCGAGGTGGGCGAAGCCGTGTTCCAGGGCGACTTCGGTGATGCTCAGCTCGCGGCCATCGCGCAAGCGCTCGCGCACGGCTTCGAGCCGCAGGTTGCGCAGGCGCTCCATGGGGGTTTGCCCGTAGCAGCGCTGGCACAGGGTGTTGAGGCTGCGCACGCTCATCCCCGCCGTGGCCGCCAGTTCGGTGAGGGACAGCGCTTCCCCCAGGCGGCTGCGCATCAAGCCTTCGATCTTGTGCAACTGGCGCAACGCCTGGCGCTGGGCCGGGGACCCGGCCAAGGCCAAACCTTCGACTTTCGGCGGGTGGGTGAGCAAAAACAGCGGCAGGCTTTCTTCCAGGTGCCGCAGCCAGTGGCCATGGGCCGGTTCGCCGGCGCTGGCCCCCAGTTGTTCCAGCAGGTCATCCACCAAACGTAGCCAGCCACGGGCCTGGCCCGTGTCGAGCCGGTAGGCTGGCGGCAGGCTGAAATCGGCGGCCAGCCCACCTTCGTCCACCAGCCGTTCCTGCATCAGGCGCAACAACGCGCGCGGCACCTTGAGCAATAGCTGTTCGCAACCGCGGTGCCACACCAGCCGCGCCTGGCGGTTGGGCGAGAGCACCGCCACCTGCCCCGCTTCCAGCTCCAGGGCCAAGCCGTCGCATTCGATACTGGCGCGCCCGCGCAGGGGCATTTGCATCAGCACGAAATCGGTGAACGGCCGGGGCCGCACCTCAACCTCCGCGCCATAACGCAACACAAACAGTTGGCAGCGCCCCACTTGCGCGCGAAAGAACGCCGTATCGACCGTGCCTGCGCGCCAACTCAGGTCGTGCTCGACCAACTCACGGGCCAGCAGCCGATGGCTTTCCTGGCGCGATTGGCTGGTGAACACCGGCGTTTGGCACAGCCGCGACAGGTCGAGCCCCGCCCCCGCTAACCCGGCCATGGCTCAAAGCGACCGGTTGCGGCGGGCTTCGTTGCGTTGCAGGGTGCTGCTGGGCGTCTCGTCGAACAACTTGCGGTACTCGCTGGAGAAACGGCCCAGGTGGTTGAAGCCCCAGCCCATGGCGATCACCGAAATATTGCGCGCCGAGTTGTCTTCGAGGATTTCCTGGCGTACGGCGTCGAGGCGGTACTTTTTCAGGTAGGCCATGGGCGACATGCCGAAGTATTTCTTGAAGCCTTCGAACAGCTTGAACCGCGACACCCCGGAGATCGCCTCGATGTCCTCCAGGTGCAGCACCTCGCGGGCGTTATCGTGGATGTACTGCTTGGCGCGGATCAGGTAGTGCGGCAGCTTCACGCCGAGCACGTCGCGCAATTCGTCGGAGTAGTTGTTGGGCTGGGCGAGGATCAAGCCCTTGATAAGCGAACTTTCGATATCACGGGTGAAAAAGGTCTGGTCGTACAGCTCGCGGCTGCGCTCCAGTTCGCCGATGAAATAGCGCGCCATGCGCCACCAGGACGCAGACGCGCCGTTGACCGCGTCCATCACCGGCTCGAACCGCAGGGGCGTTTCCAGGGGCCGTTGCAGCATGTCTTCCAGGGATTTGCGCATGGCCGCGCGGGTGATGACCACCTGCACCTTGCGGCAGTCGCCATTGATGGTCAGTTCCTGGTTTTCGTGGGGCGAGACGATGATCGCGCTGTCGCGGTCGGAGGTCACCTGGCAGCCGTCCTTGCTCAGGTGCTGCTCGCCCACCAGGGGCAGGCTGAGGCTGTAGCTGTTGAGGTGTTCGACGTCTTCGATGCCCACCGTCACGTCCGTGCCGTACTCGATCACCCCCAGGATGGTGGACATCGACTTGAGCACATTGGCGCTGTGATGGAACTGGATGCGGTTGGGGTACTGGGTCTTGAGCAGGTGCGGCCCGCAGATCCCGGCCATCCACTGTCGCGCGCCATTGAGGTCATAGCGCTCTATACGAATGTCTCGAACATGCACATCAAGGCTTGTACTCATCACGGGGCACCCACGGCTGTTTGCTGTTTTTTTGTACGCGCTCTGACGGCACGTCTTACGGTCAAACAGCAATCTTCATGCCGCGTGGGGCGCCGCGGGGCCCTTGCGAAATATGCGGATATCATTCAGCGACTAATCGGCCAGCGATAGCACAACGCCAGGAATTCCCGCTTCCCCACGCGCCCCAAACCACACAGTGGCGCTGCAAAAACGCACACAGATGAGCCGCCGGTGCGCCGGGCAGGTATTCCCCAGCGGCGGGGTTGGGTATTACCTGCCCAGATCGGCCGGCGGGTGTTACCCCACCGGCCGGCGGCACCGGTTTACCAGAATTTCCAGGTGTAGGTGGTAATCAGGCGGTTTTCGTCGAAGTCATTGCCGTGGCGGAACTTGACGTTGATGTTGCGCAGCTCTACGCCGAGGTTCTTCAGCGGCCCCTCCTGGACCACGTAGGAGAGGTAGATATTGCGCTCCGACTCGCTGTTGTCGCTCAGGGCGCCGCGGTCGATATCGCTGCCACGCATGTACCGCGTCATCAGGCGCAGGCCCGGCAGGCCGAGGCCGGCGAAGTCGTAGTCATAGCGCGCCTGCCAGGATTTTTCGTTGGGCTTGACGAAGGCAACCGCCGACCAGTTCACCAGGTACGGCTGCGGGGCGTAGCCATTGAGGGTGGGGAACGTGCTGTCGCCGAGCATGCGCTGGTAGCCCAGGCCAAAGGAGTGGGCGCCCTTGCGCAGGGTGGTCATGGCGCCGTAGGAGCGGTTGTCGATGCGCCCATAAAGGGCATCGCCGTCTTCCTTGTTATTGAAATAGCGCAGGTCGGTCTTGAGCGCATAGCCACTGCCCAGGTCGGCCAGGTAGGTGGCGCCCAGGTAATGCTGGCGGTAGATGTCTTCCAGTTGCCCGTAAAAGTAGGTGCCGGTCAGGGCCGGCGTGAAGGCGTAACTGGCGCCACCGAAGTTCAAGCCGTCACTGCGCCGCTGCACATCGGGGCCGTTGAACAGGTACATTTTTTCGCTGTTGGAGGATTCGCGGCCGCTGATTTCGGTGAAGCGCCCGCCGGTCAGGGTGAGTTTGTCCACCTCCTTGGATTCGATCAGCGTGCCGTGGTAGGTGGTCACCAATTGCCGCGAATCGTCGGTGTAGGCCACCGGCAGCGTCGGCCGGTGTTCGCCGTATTTAAGCTCGGTCTTGGAATAGCGCACTTTCGCCGTGTAGCCGCCGCGCCCGTAGTCGGTGGCCTGCTCCTGGCGGCGGGTGCTGTAGGGGATGATGCTGTCCGGGCCGCGGCCGCCACCGCCGTCGAGCCGGTAGGCGTATTGCATCGAGGCGTCGAGGGCAAATTGCAGGGTGCCTTCGGTGTAGCCGGAGTTGAAGCGCAGGTCAAAACCCTGGGTCCAACTGCCGACCCGGGAGTTCTTCGGGTTGTCACCCTTGAAGTCGCGGTCGATATAAAAGTTACGCAACCCCAGGGCCAACTGGCTGTCTTCAACGAAGTCCGCCTGGGCCAGCATCGGGGTCATTAATGCCGCCAGGCTGGCCGTTTGCATACCACGGGTAAACCAACTCGCTTGAAACATAACTTATCCCTCTCTTTTAATGTGCGGGCACATTAAGTAGCGGTGCGACCAAAGTAGCCGCCCCAATAGTTGGCAGTTGTTTCTTTATTAAATTTTTAAGCATGAGTCGTTAGGGTCGATGCCGGGCCGGCCACCGGGCAAACCCGCATCGCCAGTGATTAAGCGCCAATGGCGCCAGACTCTCTAGGGAAACTCTGAAGAAGACTTCCAGATTTTGGCAAAATACCCGGATTCCACCCGCTGAGTTTCCCCATGAAGCAGATGACCTTCGCTGACGCCGAGTACGCCGGTAAGCGCAAACAAACCCGCAAAGAGTTGTTCCTGATCGAGATGGATCGGGTGGTGCCGTGGAAGGGTTTGATTGCCTTGATCGAACCGCATTATCCCAAGGGTGAAGGCGGTCGTCCGGCCTATCCGCTGATGGCGATGCTGCGCGTGCACCTGATGCAAAACTGGTTCGGTTACAGCGATCCAGCGATGGAAGAGGCGCTGTACGAGACCACCATCCTGCGCCAGTTCGCGGGGCTGAGCTTGGAGCGTATCCCCGATGAAACCACCATCCTCAACTTCCGTCGTTTGCTGGAGAAGCACGAACTAGCCGCCGGCATCTTGGCTGTCATCAATGGCTATCTGGGCGACCGAGGGCTGTCGCTGCGTCAAGGCACGATCGTCGATGCCACGCTGATCAATGCGCCGAGTTCGACCAAGAACAAGGACGGTAAGCGCGACCCGGAAATGCATCAGACCAAGAAGGGTAACCAGTACTACTTCGGCATGAAGGCGCACATCGGTGTCGATGATGAGTCGGGCTTGGTGCACAGCGTGGTGGGCACGGCGGCCAACGTGGCCGATGTCACCCAGGTCGATAAGCTGCTGCACGGCGATGAGAACATGGTCGGTGCCGACGCGGGTTACACCGGCGTCGAGAAACGCCCTGAACATGAAGGCCGGGAGGTCATCTGGCAGATCGCCGCCCGCCGTAGTACTTACAAGAAGCTTGATAAGCGCAGTGCTTTGTACAAAGCCGCGCGCAAGATTGAGAAGGCCAAGGCTCAGGTACGAGCCAAGGTCGAGCATCCGTTCCGGGTGATCAAGCGCCAGTTCGGTTATGTGAAGGTGCGCTTCCGTGGTCTGGCGAAGAACACGGCGCAACTGGTGACGCTGTTCGCGCTGTCGAACCTGTGGATGGCGCGCCGACATTTACTGGCGAATGCAGGAGAGGTGCGCCTGTAATGTGGGAAATGGCTGCCGCGAGGTGCTCGCGGCGGCTAAAAACACAGAAATAAGCGGGTGATCTGAGCGTTTTTGATCGATTTGCCGCTTTTAAAATCGGCAGGGGCTGAAGTCAGCCAGAAATACACAACTACTTCAGACCATCCCTAGCCTGTTAATTCGAGACTCGTATCCAGTTACTTGGCGTTATCGCCCACGGCCAGGGCCGCGCCGGGCGGCCAATTTTATGGCCTGTGTTCACCGATAAAGCGGATAGACCCAACCCCCCGCAACTTATTTAATGCAGGCACAGCGTATTTATTGAATGCACGAATTAGCCCGATGCAACGAGGTATCGATTAATGAGCAGTGCAAGAAGCGTCGAACAATGGAAAAACTTTATTGAAGGCTGCCTGGACTTTCGCCCCGCCGACGGCGTCTTCCGGATTGCCCGGGATATATTCACCGAGCCGGACTTGTTTGATCTGGAAATGGAGTTGATCTTCGAGAAGAACTGGATCTACGCCTGCCACGAAAGCGAAATCGCCAACAAGCATGACTTCATGACGATGCGCGCCGGGCGCCAGCCGATGATTATTACCCGCGACGGCGAGGGCCAGCTCAATGCCCTTATCAACGCCTGCCAGCACCGCGGCACCACCCTGACCCGCGTCGGCAAGGGCAACCAGTCCACCTTCACCTGCCCGTTCCACGCCTGGTGCTACAAAAGCGACGGCCGCCTGGTCAAGGTCAAAGCCCCCGGCGAGTACCCCGAAGGGTTCGACAAGGCCACCCGTGGCCTGAAAAAAGCGCGCATCGAGAGCTACAAGGGCTTTGTGTTCATCAGCCTCGACGTCGACGGCCAGGACAGCCTCCAGGAATTTTTGGGCGACGCCAAAGTGTTCTTCGACATGATGGTCGCCCAATCACCCACCGGTGAGCTGGAGGTGCTGCCGGGCAAATCGGCCTACACCTACGACGGCAACTGGAAGCTGCAAAACGAAAACGGCCTGGACGGTTATCACGTCAGCACCGTGCACTACAACTACGTGGCCACCGTGCAGCACCGCCAGCAGGTCAACAGCGAAAAAGGCCTGACCAGCGCCGACACCCTGGACTACAGCAAGCTCGGCGCCGGCGACAAGGAAACCGACGACGGCTGGTTCGCTTTCCACAACGGCCACAGCGTGCTGTTCAGCGACATGCCCAACCCCAGCGTGCGCCCCGGCTACGCCACCATCATGCCGCGCCTGCTCCAAGAGTACGGCCAGGGCAAGGCGCAGTGGATGATGCACCGCCTGCGCAACCTGAACATCTACCCCAGCATGTTCTTTCTCGACCAGATCAGCTCGCAGTTGCGCATCATCCGCCCGATTGCCTGGAACAAGACCGAGATCAACAGCTTCTGCCTGGGCGTGGTGGGCGAGTCGGATGCCGACCGGGAAAACCGCATCCGCCAGTTCGAGGACTTCTTCAACGTCTCCGGCATGGGCACCCCCGATGACCTGGTGGAGTTCCGCGAAGCCCAGCGCGGCTTCCAGGCACGCCTGGAGCGCTGGAGCGACATCTCCCGGGGCGTGGGCAAATGGGTCGAAGGCCCCACGGCCAACAGCGAAACCATCGGCATCTCGCCGGTATTGACCGGCACTGAGTTCACCCACGAGGGCCTCTACGTCAACCAACACGGCAACTGGCAGCGCTTTTTGCTCGAAGGCCTGGCCCGCAAGGCCGAGCAAGAGCAACCGTTGAAACTGCGTGAGGTGTGAACATGAATTCGCAACTGCAATACCGCGTCGAGCAATTTCTGTACCGCAACGCCGAGGCCTGCGACGCCCAGGACTGGGACACCTACCTGTCGATGTTCAGCGACGACAGCGAATTCCACCTGCCGCAATGGGACTCGGAGCACGAGTACACCCGCGACCCGAAACGGGCCATGTCGCTGATCTACTACCCCAACCGGGGCGGCCTGGAAGACCGGGTGTTCCGCATCCGCACCGGCAAATCCGCCTCCACCGTGCCCATGCCGCGCACCCTGCACCTGCTCAGCAACGTGCGCATCGCGCCGCTGGCCGACGATGAGTTGGAGGTGCAAGTCAACTGGCACACCCTCTACTACCGCCTGCAAACCGCCGAGCAGTTCTTCGGCCGCGCCACCTACCGCCTGCGGCCCGATGGCGAGAGCTGGAAGATCGCCCGCAAGCACGTGCTGCTGCTCAACGACACCATCAATTCGGTGCTCGATTTCTATCACCTCTGACTGGCGGAAGTCTGGATCATGAGCCACAAGGTCGCCTTCAGTTTTGCCGACGGCAAAACCCTGTTCTTCCCGGTACAGAGCCACGAAATCCTGCTCGACGCGGCGTTGCGCAACGGCATCAACATCCCCCTGGACTGCCGCGAGGGCGTGTGCGGCACCTGCCAGGGGCGCTGCGAATCGGGCCAGTACAGCCAGGACTATGTCGACGACGAAGCGCTGTCGGCCGAAGACCTGCGCCAACGCAAGATGCTCACCTGCCAGACCCGGGTCAGCTCCGACGCCGCGTTCTACTTCGACTTCGCCTCCAGCCTGTGCAATGCCCCAGGGCCAGGCCGGCTCAAGGGCATCGTGCGCGCGGTGGAGCAGGTTTCGCCCAACACCGCGATCCTGCACCTGGACGCCGGCGCCGATGGCCAGCAACTGGATTTCCTGCCCGGCCAATACGCCCGCCTGCAAATACCCGGCACCCACGGCCAGCGCTCGTACTCCTTCGCCAACCGCCCCAACAGCGGCAACCAGTTGCAGTTCTTGATCCGTTTGCTGCCCGACGGGCTGATGAGCAACTACATCCGCGAACGCAGCCTGATCGGCGACGAAATCCTGCTGGAAGCGCCCCTGGGGGCCTTCTACCTGCGCCACGTCGACAAGCCGCTGGTGTTCGTCGCCGGCGGCACCGGCCTGTCGGCCTTTTTGGGCATGCTCGACGAAATCGCCGAGCGCGGCGGCTGCGGCCACCCGGTGCACCTGTACTACGGCGTGCGCAACGCCGCGGACCTGTGCGAAACCCAGCGCATCGCGGCCTACGCCGAACGCATCCCGGGCTTTCGCTTCACCCCGGTCATCAGCGACCCCAGCCCGGACTGGCACGGCAAGCGCGGCTACATCACCGAGCACTTCGACCTGGCCGAGTTCCGCGACCAGGCCCTGGACATGTACCTGTGCGGGCCGCCGCCGATGGTCGAGTCGATCAAGCAATGGCTCGACACCCAGGCCCTGGACCAGACCCGCCTGTACTACGAGAAATTCACCCAGAGCAACACCTGACACGGGAAGCCCCCCCACAAAACATTCCAGGCACCCGAAATTTTTTACTGCCCTCCACTAATAACTACAGCCCGTGCGATGCGGGCTTCACTAAGGAAACTCTGAAAAAGACTTTCTGATTTGGCAAAATACCGCGACCCCACCCACCGAGTTTCCCGATGAAGCAGATGACCTTCGCCGACGCCGAGTACGCTGGCAAGCGCAAGCAAACCCGCAAGGAGTTGTTCCTGATCGAGATGGATCGGGTGGTGCCGTGGAAGGGCTTGATTGCTTTGATCGAGCCACATTATCCGAAAGGTGAAGGTGGCCGTCCGGCCTACCCGTTGATGGCGATGCTGCGTGTGCATCTGCTGCAGAACTGGTTCGGCTACAGCGATCCAGCGATGGAGGAAGCGCTGTACGAAACCACGATCCTGCGCCAGTTTGCCGGGCTGAACCTGGAGCGCATCCCCGACGAAACCACCATTCTCAACTTCCGCCGCTTGCTGGAGAAACACGAGCTGGCGGCCGGCATCCTCGCTGTCATCAATGGCTATCTGGGCGACCGCGGCCTGTCGCTGCGCCAGGGCACCATCGTCGATGCAACGCTGATCAATGCGCCCAGTTCGACCAAGAACAAGGACGGCAAGCGCGACCCGGAAATGCACCAGACCAAGAAGGGAAACCAGTATTATTTTGGCATGAAGGCCCACATCGGCGCCGATGACGAATCGGGTCTGGTGCACAGCGTAGTGGGCACGGCGGCCAATGTGGCGGATGTCACCCAGGTGGACAAATTGCTGCATGGCGACGAAAACGTGGTCTGCGCCGATGCAGGCTACACCGGTGTCGAAAAGCGGCCCGAGCATGAAGGACGTGAAGTTATCTGGCAGGTGGCGGCACGCCGCAGCACCTACAAAAAACTCGATAAGCGCAGCGTGCTGTACAAAGCCAAGCGCAAGATTGAAAAGGCCAAGGCTCAGGTGCGCGCCAAGGTCGAGCATCCGTTCCGGGTAATCAAGCGCCAGTTCGGTTACACCAAGGTGCGCTTTCGCGGCTTGGCCAAAAACACGGCGCAACTGGTGACACTGTTCGCTCTGTCGAACCTGTGGATGGCGCGCCGACATTTACTGACGAATGCAGGAGAGGTGCGCCTGTAATGCGGGAAATGGCCACCGGAGTGGGGTCCGGGTGGCGAAAACGTAAGAAATACTCGTCGAATTGATTGTTTTTTGATCATTTGGCGAGTTTAAAAGTTGCGCTAGGTGGTATGCCGGGGAAATACATGGCTACTTCAGACCATCCCTAAAGGCGGCACTATGAAAAAACAACTCGTGGGTACACTCCTGGCGGCCAGTTGCCTGGCCAGCCTTGCGGCCCAGGCCCAAGACCCGGTGCGCATCGGCTTCATCACCACCCTCTCCACCCCGGCCGGTTACCTGGGGGAAGACTCGCGCGATGGCTTTCAACTGGCCATCGACCAGGAGGGCGGCAAGCTCGGCGGCGTACCGGTGAGCCTGCTGGTGGAGGACGATGGCCTGCAACTGGCGCGCGCCAAGCAGATCATCGACCGCATGAGCCTGGACGGCATCTCGCTGTACACCGGGGTGATCTTCTCCAACGTGCTGGCGGCGGTGGTCAACACCGCGACCAAGGACGGCTTCTACATCAGCAACAACACCGGCCCCTCCAGCCTGGCCGGCAAACAGTGCAAGCCCCACTACTTCGTGGCCTCGTACCAGAACGACACCATCCACGAAATGGCCGGCGTCGCCGCCAACGACCTGGGCTACAAGAAAATGGTCATCCTCGCCCCCAACTACCAGGGTGGCCGCGATGCCCTGGAAGGCTTCAAGCGCACCTTCAAGGGTGAAGTCACCGAGATCTACACCAAGCTCAACCAACTGGATTTCTCGGTGGAGCTGGCCCGGGTGCGCTCCTTGGCGCCTGACGCGATTTTCCAGTTCCACCCTGGTGGTGCCGGCATCAACTTCGCCAAGCAGTACGGCAGCTCGGGCCTGAACAAGAGCATCCCGATGGTGGTGCCGGTGTTCTCCATGGACGAACGCATGCTCGCCGCCACCGGTGATGTGGCCAAGGGCATGAACATCGTCACCCTGTGGAACCCCGGCTCCACCAACCCGGCCAACCAGGCCTTCGTCAAGGCCTTCAACGATAAGTACAAGCGCGTGCCCACCGTGTACGCCGCGCAAACCTACGACACCGCCCGCCTGATCGGCGCCGCCCTGAAAACCGTGGACGGCAACCTCAAAGACCCCGAGGCCTTGCGCAGTGCTCTGCGCAACGTCACGTTCGACTCGATCCGTGGCGACTTCGCCTTCGGCAAAAACCAGCACGCGGTCATCGACTGGTATTTGCTGCGGGTAGAGGCCGATGCCAACGGCAAGTTGGTCCAGGTGCCGGTGCAGACCATCGCCAAGGCGCAAGTGGACAGCTTCGCCGCCGAGTGCGCGCTGTAAGCCGACCTTCCGGTCCCGTGCCTGGCGGCCTTACCCGCCAGGCACCTTGCGTAGGATTCCCCGCATGCTGCTACTCGAACAAATCCTCAATGGCCTGCAATACAGCGCCCTGCTGTTTTTGCTGGCCTCCGGCCTGACGCTGATCTTCGGCATCATGGGCGTCATCAACCTGGCCCACGGCGCCTTCTACATGGTCGGCGCGTTCTGCGCGGCCTACACCGCGTCGCTGAGCGGCTCGTTCTGGCTCGCCGGGTTGGCGGCGGTGATCGGCTCGGCCCTGTACGGGCTGCTGATCGAAACCAGCATCATGCGCCGCCTCTACAACCGCGATCACCTCGACCAGGTACTGGCCACCCTGGCGGTGGTGTTCTTCACCAACGAGTTAATCACCGTGCTGTTCGGCCGCAGCCCACCGGCCATGCCCACGCCCGAGTGGTATTCGAGCTTCGTCGAAGTGCTGCCGGGGTTGATGTACCCGGTCAGCCGCTTGCTGTTCATCGCCGCCGGGGCCGTGGTGGCGATCGCCATGTGGCTGCTGATAAACCACACGCGCCTGGGCATGCTGATCCGCGCCGGGGCCGACGACCACGAAATGGTCGGCGCCCTGGGGGTGAACATCGCACGCCTGTACACCCTGGTGTTCGTGTTCGGCTGCGTGCTTTGCGGCCTCGCCGGGTTCATGGCCGCACCCTTGCTGTCGGTGGAAATCGGCATGGGTGAAAAGGTCTTGATTACCACCTTCGTGGTCATCGTGGTCGGCGGTGTCGGCTCGGTGCGCGGCGCCCTGGCCGGGGCCTTGCTGATCGGCATGGTCGATGGCCTGGGGCGTGCCTACATCCCGCAATTGCTGGACCAACTGTTGCCCGCCGAAGTCAGCGGCACCCTGAGCGGCGGGCTGATTTCCGCCAGCGCCTACATCGTCATGGCCGTGGTGTTGCTGGTCCGCCCCCGCGGCCTGCTGCCCGCCCGTGCCTGAGGAGAACCCCATGTCCCGTCGAGTCCTGATCGACCTGCTTTGCCTGGCGACGTTCGCCCTCCTGCCGCTGCTGGCCTCGCTGCTGCACGAACCCTTTCTGGTCAGCCTGTTTACGCGCCTGGCGATCTACGGCATGGCCGCCGCCAGCCTGGACCTGCTGATCGGCTATGGCGCGATGATTAGCTTCGGCCACGCGGCCTTCTTCGGCCTGGGCGGCTACGTGGTGGGGGTGATCGGTTTTCACACCTCCCAGGCCTTGCCGCTGTGGGGCTGGGACGGTTCCAACAGCGCGCTGCTCGTTTGGCCGCTGTCGCTGCTGGTGTGTGCGCTGTTTGCCGTGGTGGTGGGCTACCTGTCGCTGCGTACCAGCGGGGTGCAATTCATCATGATTACCCTGGCGTTCGGCCAGATGCTCTATTTCGTCCTCAGTTCGCTGTCGCTGTATGGCGGCGACGACGGCATTTTGCTCAGCGAGCGCAACACCCTGCCGGGCATCGACCTGGATAACCCGGTGCAGTTCTACTACCTGTGCCTGGGCCTGTTGGTGGCTTGGCTGCTGTTCTGCCGGCGCCTGGTCAATTCGCGTTTCGGCTACGTGCTGCGCGGCCTCAAGCAAAGCGAACGGCGCAGCATCAGCCTGGGCCTGCACCCGCTGCGCTATCGCCTCGGGGCGTTTGTCATCGCCGGTGTCGGGGGGGGCCTGGCGGGCATTCTCTGGGCCAACTACGCGATGTTCGTCAGCCCGGACATGGGCGCCTGGCACAAGTCCGGCGAACTGATGGCGATGGTCATCCTCGGCGGCGTCGGCACCCTGCTGGGGCCGGTCCTCGGCGCCGCCGTGTACCTGGGCCTGGAACAGGTGCTCAGCCTGTGGACCGAGCACTGGCTGCTGATCTTCGGCCCGTTGCTGCTGGTGGTGGTGCTGTTCGGCAAAAAAGGCCTCTACGGCTTGCTGCTCAGCCCCTGGCCATGGCGGCGCAAGCCGTCTGCCGCGCCAACCGCAATCGCCCAACACGAGGTACGCCCATGAACCCGCAACTGTCGGTCCAGGCCCTGGAAAAAACCTTTGGCGCGGTCAAGGCCACCAACGGTGCGAGCTTCGATATC